>JAKDLQ010000001.1 GCA_030452775.1 Micrococcales bacterium
CCTGGCTGCGACCGAGGGCGATGCGCGAGCACTGATCATCGGCGCGATCCAGCGAGGGCTCGTCCGGGCTGACGACCTCGCGCACTGGATCGAGGCTCGCCAGCCGCGAGGCCGGAGGGTGCTGCGCCGGGCCCTCGTCGAGGCCATGGCAGGTGTGTGGTCCGTCCCGGAAGGCGATCTCATCGCCCTCCTGTGTACCTCGACCGTGCTCCCCGAGCCCATTGCGAACCCGTTCCTCGAAGACGACTGCGGCAGACGCCTCACGACCCCGGACGTCTGGATCGATGACGTCGCCCTCGCCGTCATGGTCCACAGCCGCCAGTTCCACGAAGGCGTGGACCAGTGGGAGCAGACGGTGATGAGCGATACCGACCTCACGGCCGCCCGGGTCGTGGTCGTCACCGTCACGCCAGCGTCGCTAGCCAGCAACCCAGCTAGCATCCTCAGGCGAGTGGAAGCGGCCTACGTCGAGGCGCGCCGAATCGGATTTCGGGCCCCGGTGAGAGCCACGCCGCGCCATGGCCCGATCCGGCCCGCTTCGTGAGCCGCGCGTCGCCCACCCCCAGGTCGATCACCCTGCGTCGCGGACCAGGTCGCCTCTGGTGTTGTCCTGGCGACACCAGGCGCGACCTGACCTGCGACATCAGGCGCGACCTGACACCTGAGCGAGGCCTGACCGGCTACCTGAGGTGCACATGGCTGGGTAGGGTCGCGGATATGGCTGCACCGGTGCTTCATGTCAGTGGTCGGATCCTCGTCGGCCCGGAGGAGACGTGCGATGAGATCTGGGTCATCGGCGGCAAGATCTCGCTGACCCCACCGGCCTCCGGGACCGAGGTCCAGACGCTCGAGGGATGGGCGCTTCCCGGACTCGTCGATGCCCACTGCCACATCGGGCTGGGTCCGCTCGGCGAGGTCGGTCGCGAGGAGACCGAGCAGCAGGCGATCACCAACAGGGAGCGCGGGATCCTCCTCGCGCGGGACGCCGGCCAGCCCGGTGACACGCGCTGGATCGATCACCGCGACGACCTGCCCAAGGTCGTCCGCGCCGGCCGGCACATCGCGCAAACCCGGCGCTACCTTCGAGGCTTCGGTCACGAGGTCGAGGAGGACCAGCTCGTGAAGTACGTCCGGCTCGAGGCCCACAGGAGTGACGGCTGGGTCAAGCTCGTCGGCGACTGGATCGACCGCGAGGTCGGTGACCTGACTCCGTCGTGGGGGCCGCAGGCAGTCGCCGATGCGATCACGGCCGCCCACGAGGAGGGGGTCCGGGTCACCGCGCACTGCTTCGGCGAGCAGTCCCTGCGCGACCTCGCCGCGGCCGGAATCGACTGCATCGAGCACGCGACTGGTCTGCGAGAGGACACGATCGATCTCTTCGCCGAGCAGGGCATCGCCATCGTGCCGACCTTGGTCAACATCGCCCACTTCCCGGACATGGCGGCCCCGGCGAGGGAGAAGTACCCCCGCTACCACGAGCACATGCTCGATCTGCATGCGCGGCGACACGCGACGATCGGGGCAGCCCACGAGGCGGGGATCCCGATCTATGTCGGCACCGACGCCGGTGGCAGTCTCCCGCACGGCCTCGTCGCCCAGGAGATGGCCGAGCTCGTCACAGCCGGACTCACCCCGATCGAGGCGATCTCGGCCGGCACGTGGGGCGCGCGGGAGTGGCTCGACCGGCCCGGCATCGCGGAGGGGCAGGATGCCGACCTGGTCGTCTACGCAGCCGATCCGAGAGAGGACATGTCCGTCATCGCCACCCCCGAGGTGGTCGTTCTCAGGGGGCGGGTTGTCAGCTGAGACCACCCCGTTCACGGCCGTGGGGGACGCCGTGGAGGTTCGCCCGCCGACGGAGGCCGACACGGCGGCATACATCGAGGCGGTGACCCGATCCGCGCCTCGCCTGTCCGCCTTCGCGATCCCCGACCCGACCAATCTTCCCTCGATCGTGGCGGCACAGTCACCTGCCTACCGCACGTTCATGGTCTGGGCCCGCGACCCCGAGGACGGGCATGGTCTCGTCGGGCGGATCAATGTCGCCAACGTCGTCCAGGGAGCCTTCCGCAGCGCGACGATCGGATATGACTCCTACGACCCGTATGCCGGTCGCGGCCTGTTCGGTGAAGGGCTCGCCCTCACGATCTCCCTCGTCTTCGCCGATCCACCAGAGGGTATGGGTCTGCACCGCGTCGAGGCGAACGTCCAACCGGCCAACACGCGATCGATGGGACTGGTGCGCAGTCTCGGCTTCGTCCACGAGGGCTTTTCCCGTCACTTCCTCTACCTGCCGGGGAAGGGCGGCCGGCGCGAGTGGCGTGACCACGAACGCTTCGCGATGCTCGAATCAGACTGGCCCGCAGCGCCCTTCCGACCCCACCGTCCACGCCGGATGACACTGGTCGTCAACGGGGCCCTCTCGCTCGAGGCCAAGTCGCTTGCCGCCCTCGTCGCCGCCGAGCTGTCCCTGCCGCTCTACTCGGTGCGCGCCGTACCCGATGTCGCGAGGCTCTGGGAGCTGCTGAGAGCATCGCCCATCGGGGGCGTCGTCGAGTGCCACGTGTCCCCGACCGAGCTGCGGATCGGCCTGGCACGGGCCGGCTTCGAGCCACGAAAGGCGGCTGTCGTCGAGCCCGTCGCGGCCCCGACGAAGCAGCAGGTCACCGAGATCGCGCTACGGGTGCGAGCGGCATACTCCTGATCGAGGCCGGCACGTGGTTCGGAGGCTGCCGCGGGATCTGGCACAATGGGCGGCTGTACCCGTCGGGCAGGACCTCTCTCGCCTGACCCGGACGCCTACATTCGAGTGCCGGTACCCCGCGTGTTCCCCACCCGGTCTTGCCGTGCTCACCACACAGAAACAGGAGACACCACAACTGTGGCCGTCAAGATTCGTCTGAAGCGCATGGGCAAGATCCGTGCACCGTTCTACCGCGTTGTCGTCATGGACTCGCGCACCAAGCGCGATGGCCGGGCCATCGAGGAGATCGGCAAGTACCACCCCACCGAGGAGCCGTCGCTCATCGACATCGACGGCGAGCGCGCGCAGTACTGGCTGCGCCAGGGCGCGCAGCCCACCGAGACGGTTGCGGCGCTGCTCAAGGTCACCGGTGACTGGCAGGCCGCCAAGGGCCTCGACGGCGCTGAGGGCACACTCAAGGTCAAGCCCGAGAAGACCTCCAAGAGGGACCTGTACGAGGCGGCCCTGGCTGCTGCAGGCGGTTCGACCGTGGACCGGGACGAGCACTCGTCGACAAAGAAGGCCGAGAAGAAGGCCGAGAAGAAGGCCGAGAAGAAGGCTCCCAAGGCTGACAGGCCCCCCGAGGCCGAGCAGTCCAAGCCGGCCCACGAGCCCGCAGCCAAGGGTGACGAGGCTTCGGACAACCAGGCCGACACCAAGGCACAAGGTGGCGACACCGCTGAGGCCGCGGATTCGGTCGAGCCCGCCGCTTCGGTCGAGCCCGCAGCCTCGGTCGAGGCCTGATCATGATCGAGGAGGCACTCGAGCACCTCGTCAAGGGGATCGTCGATCATGACGAGGACGTCGTCGTGCGCCGCAAGGAGCTGCGCCACGGCGAGTTGCTCGAAGTTCGGGTGCACCCTGACGACCTGGGTCGCATCATCGGCCGTTCGGGTCGTACAGCCGGCGCGCTGCGCACGGTGGTCGGCGCGCTCGCAGACAGTGGCAACGTGCGAGTCGACATCGTCGACACCGATCGCGTGCGCTGACGGCGGCCGCCACTGCGGCCCACACATCGAGTGGCCCCGTCGTCCACCTGTGGATGACGGGGCCACTCGAGTGGTCCTGGGTGGGTGGTGCCGTCAATCGCCAGGTGGCGTCGTGCTCGAGGCGGCTGAGAGGATCGCGCCCATGAGTGGCGACACGGTGGTGATGGCGCGGATCGGGCGACCGCATGGGCTGCACGGCGAGGTGACCGTCCAGCTGCATACAGACGACCCCGAGAGGCGCCTTGCCATCGGCAACGTCCTCGACACCGAGGCCCAGCGAGGCCTCGGCGTGCCGCGACGCTTGACGGTCCGATCCACGCGGGTCCATAACGGGATCTGGCTGGTCGCCTTCGAGGAGATCTCCGACCGGACGGGCGCCGAGGGACTACGCGGGACCAGGCTCGTGCTCGACGCGGAGCTCGCGGCCGACACCGACGACGATGACGATGACGATGACGAGGGTTGGCACGAGGACGACCTCGTCGGGCTCGAGGTCCGGGATCCCGTGGGTGCGGTGCTCGGCTCCGTGACCGGGCTCGAGATCGGGACGGCCCAGGACCGCCTCGTCATCGAGCTCACGGACGGGGTGAGGGCCCATGTGCCGTTCGTCGAGGCCATCGTTCCCGAAGTCACGGAAAGCCACGTCGTCATCGACGCGCCGCCCGGCTTGTTCGACCTCTATCGCAACGCCTGAGGCGTCGAAGCGCAGCATCAACTGGGTCGTGTCGACGGTGTCGACAGATGAGGAGTCAAGGGAGCAGAGTGGCTATGGCGAAGCCGTCCCAGCCCTTCGACCCGACGGTCTGCAGCGCGGTGGCCTCGACTCGGCCCTGCGCCACGGCTCGTCCGACCGCCTCGGTGAGAGCTCTCGCCCCCACGACATCCGGATCGTTGTCCCCCTCGTCGATGACCCGGCCCTGCTTGACGACGTTGTCGACGATGACGATGCCGCCGGGTCGGACCAGCCGCAGCGCCCAGTCCCAGTAGTGCGGGTTGTTCTGCTTGTCCGCGTCGATGAAGGCGAGGTCGAACCGGTCGGGGCTCATCTTCTTCGCCACGGCGGGAAGGGTGTCGAGGGCCTTGCCGACTCGCACCTCGACCCGATGACCGAGTCCGGCCCGGTCGAGGTTGGCACGGGCGATGTCAGCATGCTCCTCGGAGGCCTCCAGCGTGACGAGCCGCCCGTCCACCGGCAGCGTCCGGGCGAGCAGGATCGTCGAGAAGCCGAACAGGGTGCCGATCTCGAGGATCCGCCGGGCCCCGATCGCGCGTGCCAAGACCGTGAGGAAGCCGCCCTGCAGCTCGGAGACCTGGATCTGCGGGAGTGATCCCCCGGCGGCAACGGCGGCACTCAGTGCGTCATCGGGCGAGCGCAGCCGCTCGGCGAACCACGAGTCGACGACGCTCCAGGTGTCGGATTCCATACCCACCATGGTGGTCCCCTCGGTCGCGGCGCGCCAGAGGCTCGGAGAAACCCATCGGAAGAGACAAAACCCGACTGGCAGAATGTCGGCCATGCCCGAGGCGCAGCGGATCGACATCGTGTCGATCTTCCCCGACTACCTCGCCCCGCTCGACCTCTCGCTCATCGGCAAGGCCCGAGCGGACGGGGTGCTCGAGCTGCACGTGCACGACCTGCGAGACTTCACCCACGACCGGCACCGGACGGTGGACGACACGCCCTACGGCGGGGGGGCCGGGATGGTCATGAGGCCCCAGCCCTGGGCCGAGTCCCTCGACTACATCCTCGCGCAGGACGACTCGGGAGCCAAGCCGCACCTCATCGTGCCCGGACCCGGCGGCGCCCGCTTCACTCAGGCCATGGCTCGCGAGCTGGCCCGGCAGCCCTGGCTCGCCTTCGCCTGCGGCCGCTACGAGGGTATCGACGAGCGAGTCCAGGACCATGCCCGAGACGACCTCGGTCTCGAGGTGTCCGTGATCAGCCTCGGCGACTACGTCGTGAGCGGCGGAGAGGTCGCCGCCCTGGCCATGGTGGAGGCCATCGCCAGGCTCATCCCCGGGGTCATCGGCAACGTCGAGTCACTTCTCGAGGAGTCGCACGAGGATGGGCTGCTCGAGTATCCCGTCTACACCAAGCCTCGCGTCTGGAACGGCCGCGCGGTCCCCGAAGTCCTGCTCTCGGGCAACCACGCCGCCATCGCCGCGTGGCGACAGGAGCAGCGCCTGGCCCGCACCGCGGCCCGCCGCCCCGACCTGCTGCCCGCCTCGCACGGCGACCAGCAGATCGAGATCCGGCTCGCAACCCCAGGCGACGTGCCCGAGCTCTTCACCCTGACCAGGGCCTGCTGGGTGCGCGAGGCGGACGCGGGCGGCATCCTCGACATTCCCGCCATCACCGAGCCGATCGAGACGCTCCTCGCCAGTCTCGACACGACCCGGACGTGGGTCGCACGCAAGGCCGGTCGCCTCATCGGCTCGGTCCGCGCCGAGAGAGGCGGCGACACGTGGCACATCAGCCGGCTCATGATCGCCCCCGACCTGCGGGGCCGGGGACTCGGGCGCCACCTCCTCGAGCACGCGGAGCGCAGCGCGCCCAGCTGCATACGGCAGTTCGCCCTCGTGGCGGGAGGCGGTAGCGAGGCCAACCTGCGCCTGTTCAAGCGGGCGGGCTACCGCCGAGGGCTAGGAGAGCCATCGGTCCCCGGGCTGATCGACCTCATCAAGCGACGGCGATCAGGAGACCAGTGACGTCTCGAGATCGGCGCACAGCAGTCGCCGGCCACGGATCAGGCGCGCCCGCACCGGGCTGCCTCCGGCGAGCAAGCAACAAGGTATGCCGCTGCGCCGGCTCCCAGCCGTGCGCCGGGTCGCGGGCGGGGCCGGGACCGCGCGGAGCGGCATACGGAAGGCGCCGATTTCGGCTATCGCGCACCCTCTGGCAGACTGGTCGACTGCGTCCGGCATTCGACGGCCCCTGCCACAGGGGGAGTCGAGTCACGGCTCGTGCTCGTGGCTCACGTGGCCCGATGGACGCGACCTTCGACAGTCAGTCCGGTGGCCTGTGGCGCCGAGGAAAGCGACACATCATGCACACGTTCGACGATCTCAACGAGGCCTCGCTGCGCTCCGATGTCCCCGATTTCCGGGCGGGCGACACGGTCCGGGTCCATGTCAAGGTCATCGAGGGCACGCGCTCGCGTGTCCAGATCTTCCAGGGCGTCGTCATCCGCCGACACGGCGGTGGCGTCGGCGAGACGTTCACGGTCCGCAAGATCTCCTTCGGCGTCGGCGTCGAGCGCACCTTCCCGCTTCACACCCCCATCATCGACCGGATCGAGCTCGTCAGCCGCGGTGATGTGCGGCGAGCCAAGCTCTACTACCTGCGCGGCCTGCATGGCAAGGCTGCGAAGATCCGCGAGAAGCGCGAGTCGGCGCCGGCCAAGTCGTCCACCCCGGCCAAGTCGTCCACCCCGGCCGGCTGACCCGCCTTTGACGCGAGGCCCGAGCACAGGCGCCGACGCGCGTGCCTGACCAGAACGCCGGACAGGGTACGGCGGGCGTCCCCGCACAGCCGACCATCCCGGGCCGGTCCACCAGGGACTCCGGGCGTCGGGATCGTTGGATGCGCTGGCTGGTGCCTCCGGCCGTCGTCCTGCTGCTCGTCGTCATCGTCCGGGCGCTGCTCATCGCCCCGTTCTCGATCCCGACCGGCTCGATGGAGCCCACCCTCGAGGTGGGCGACCGGATCCTTGTCAACCGCACCGTCAATCCGCCCGAGTTGGGCCGCGGAGACATCGTTGTCTTCGACGCGGCGCAGGCGTTCGGCCTCGAGGCTAGAGGCGCCGGGCTGGTGCAGACCCTGGTCGGGGCGGCCGGGAGTCTCATCGGCGCCGGCCCGGAGACCGACTACGTCAAGCGCGTCATCGGTCTGCCGGGGGACCACGTCGTGTGCTGTGGGCCGGATGGTCGGGTCGCGGTCAACGGAGCCCCTGTCGACGAGCCCTACGTCTACCCGGGAGACGAGCCGAGCAGCCATCCCTTCGATGTGACGGTCCCGGACGGAAGCCTCTGGGTGATGGGCGACCACCGTTCGAGATCGGCCGATTCACGGGCATACCTCGGAAGACCCGGAGGGGGCATGGTCCCGATGGACGACGTCATCGGCAAGGTTTGGGTGCGATACTGGCCGCCCGATCGAGTCGGCTCGATCGGCTCTGCCCATCGCTTCTCGACTCCACGAAACGGTACGTGATGTCTCAGACGCCCGGACGTCCCGCTGATCCCACCTCGGGGGATGATCGCCGCGATGATGTCCGGGAGCTCGAGCGCGAGGAACCGCGGGATGCCCGCGGGCTGGGCGCGAGCCTGCTGTCGGGTGTCAAGGAGATCGTCATCGTCGTCGTCTTGGCGATGGCCCTGTCGTTCGTCGTCAAGACGTGGCTCTTCCAGGCGTTCTACATCCCGTCCGGGTCCATGGAGAACACGCTGAGGATCGATGACCGGGTCATCGTCAGCAAGCTCACGCCGGGCCCGTTCGACCTGCGCCGTGGCGATGTCGTCGTCTTCGAGGATCCCGGCGATCCGCCGTGGCTGGCCGGGGAGCGAGGGAGTGACCGGTCCACGTCCGGCGGGCCGCTTCACACGATCCTCGTCTTCGTCGGCCTGCTGCCCGAGGACGCGGAGAACCACCTCATCAAGCGAGTCATCGGCCTGCCCGGGGACCACATCGTCGCCAAGGGTGACACGAGCGAGATCACCGTCAACGGTGTGGCGATCGACGAGGCGTCGTACATCAAGCCCGGCGATGCCCCGAGCGAGGGCAAGCCCTTCGACATCGTCGTCCCGCCGGGGAAGGTGTGGGTCATGGGCGATCACCGCTCGGACTCCTCCGACTCCCGCTTCCACGACGATGACTCCGGCGGCAAGGACGGATCCGTGCCGATCGACAAGATCGTGGGCCGGGCACTGTTCATCGTGTGGCCCATCGATCACGTCACGTGGCTCGGGGTCCCGGCCCGGACTTTCGAAGCCGTGCGCGATGCCGGACCGGCCCCCGCGCCACGCCCGACCGGGTCCGCGGCGCGCAGCCCGTCGGTGTCGGGCCCCGGATCCCACGCGGCCTGAGGGGCGAGCATGACTGGGCCCCCTGCCTCCGCGAAACCGTCCCTGCGGGTAGAGCGCGAGCTTCAGCGCCGAGGGCATCGGGTCCTCGCCGGCATGGACGAGGTCGGCCGGGGTGCGCTCGCGGGTCCGGTGAGCGTCGGGGTCGTGCTCATCGACGAGACCGTCCGCAGCGCCCCGGTGGGCGTCAAGGACTCCAAGCTGCTGACGGAGCGGGCCCGGAAGGGACTCGTGCCCCGCATCCGGCGCTGGGCGGTGACCCACGCCGTCGGTCACGCGAGCGCCGACGAGATCGATACGGTCGGGATCATCGCGGCCCTGCGGCTCGCGGGCACCCGCGCGCTCGCTGCCGCGCAGATCGTGCCCGACCTCGTCATTCTCGACGGCAACCACGACTGGCTCACGCCGCCGGAGTCGGTCGGGCTGTTGGCCTACTGCGACGACGGCGCAGGCGATGACGCGCCGGCGCCGCCGCCGGTGCGGACGATGATCAAGGCGGATCTGCGCTGCTCGTCGGTCGCAGCAGCGAGCGTGCTGGCCAAGGTGGAGCGGGACGACCTCATGGCGGAGCTGGGAGTCGAGCACCCGGCATACGGCTGGGACCTCAACAGAGGGTATGCCGCCCCGGAGCACCTCGCCGCGCTCGCGCGGCTCGGGCCGTGCGAACTTCACCGGCGGTCGTGGCGGCTGCCGGGTCTCCGGCATGATGGGGTGATGGAGGGCGAGTCGCTCGGCGAGCAGAGGGGAACGGCGATCTAGGTGAGTTCGGAAGACCTCGAGAAGTACGAGACCGAGATGGAGCTGCAGCTTTACAAGGAGTATCGCGACGTCGTGGGCCTCTTCACCCATGTCGTCGAGACGGAGCGGCGCTTCTACCTGGCGAACTCGGTCGACGTCAAGGTTCGCGGCGACGGTGGCGATGTCTTCTTCGACGTGACGATGGCAGATGCGTGGGTCTGGGACATCTACCGCCCAGCCCGGTTCGTCAAGAAGGTCCGGGTGGTGACGTTCAAGGACGTCAACATCGAGGAGTTGCCGGCGCCGGAGCTCAAACTGCCGGAGACGGGCGACTTCTCCTGACGCGCGGCGGCTCTGTCCACACCCCCCTGGGGGGTTTCCACGGGTTCACAGGCGACGTGACGGGTCTGTCGTGATCGCTCCTCGCGGTCGAGGCTTGGCCCCATGGACACACCCACAGCCCGGGACCTCGGCGGCTACGGAGAGCGCCTGGCCTGCCGCTACCTCGTCGAGGTCGGCTACACCATCGTCACGCGCAACTGGCGCTGTGCCCGCGGCGAACTCGATGTGGTCGCCGTCGTGCCGGGCGTGCTGGTCTTCTGCGAGGTCAAGACGCGCAGCTCCGAGCGGTTCGGCGCGCCGTTCGAGGCGGTGACCTGGCGCAAGCTCGGCCGCCTGCGCACGCTCGCCGGGATATGGCTCGACTCGTTGGCGGACGGCGAACGACCACCGGGCGACCAGCGCCTCGATGTCATCTCGATCCTCAAGCCGCCCACCGGGCGAGTCCGCCTCGAGCACCTCATGGGTGTCTCGTGAGCGGGCTCGGGCGCACCCGAGCAGTTGGACTGCGGGGGGTCAACGGCTTCGTCGTCGACGTCGAGGCACACGTGAGCGGCTCGCTGCCGGGATTCTCCATCAGCGGTCTGGGTGATTCGGCCGTCACGCAGTCAGCCGATCGCATCAAGGCCGCGGCCGGGCTCATCCCCAACGCTCCGGTGAGCCAGCGCCGGATCACTGTGAACCTCTCGCCGGCCGGGCTGCGAAAGATCGGGACGGGCTTCGACCTCGCGATCTTCGTGGCCGTGCTCGCCGCGATGGGCCAGATCCCCGGCCGCGTCGTGACCGACGTGGTGCACCTGGGCGAGATCGGGCTCGACGGCTCGGTCCGCGGCGTGCCCGGGGTCCTTCCCGCTGTCCATGCCGCCGCCCGATCCGGAGCCCGGCACGCGGTTGTGCCGGTCGCCAACGCCGCCGAAGCCCTGCTCGTCCCCGGCATTCGGGTGCATCCAGTCTGCGACGTCACCGAGCTCGTCCGCCGCTACACTGACCTGGCCAAGGGCCGGCCGGTCGTCGAGATGCCGGTTCCACCACTGTCGCCGCCGGCCGGGCAGCCGGTCAAAGACCTGTCGGAGGTGATCGGCCAGTCTGAGGCCAAGTTCGCCATCGAGATCGCCGCGGCCGGAGGTCACCACGTGATGATGGCCGGGCCTCCCGGCGCCGGCAAGACCATGCTCGCCGAGCGCATGCCCGGCCTGCTGCCGCCGCTCGATGAGACCGATGCCATGGATGTCACCGCCATCCACTCGGTGCTCGGGGCGCTCGAGGATGATGCCCGGCTCATCACCCGGCCACCCTTTGTCGCCCCGCACCACGGCGCCTCGCTGGCAGCGGTCATCGGCGGTGGTAGTGGTCGCATCCGTCCCGGGGCGATCACCCAGGCCCACGCCGGCATCCTCTTCCTCGACGAGACGCCAGAGTTCGACAAGGGCGTCCTGCAAGCGCTGCGGACTCCGCTCGAGCGCGGGAGGGTAACGATTGCGCGAGCCTCCGAGACCGTGACGTTCCCGGCCCGCTTCCAACTCGCCCTGGCTGCCAATCCGTGCCCGTGCGGCAACGGATGGGGCAAAGGCATCGACTGCACCTGTTCGCCGATGACGCGCCGCAACTACTTCGGCAAACTGTCGGGCCCGCTACTCGATCGGGTCGATCTGCAGGTCCATGTCCAGCCACCAGGCCTGTCGATGGCTGAACACCCTGGTGGGGAGCGCAGCGACGTCGTCGCGGCGCGAGTGGCGCGTGCACGATCGGCCCAGCACGCACGCTGGCGCCAAGTGCTCGGCCGCCCTGGCGGGCTCAACTCGGCGGTGTCGGGCGGGGTGCTTCGATCCAGCCCATGGCGCCTGCCGAGCACGGTGACCAGCGCACTTGACCGGGCCTTGGATCGCAGGAGCCTCACCATGCGGGGCTACGACCGATCGTTGCGGGTGGCCTGGACGATGGCGGACCTTCGGGGCCTAGCCGCGCCCGGCCGTGACGAGATCGACCTGGCCCTGTCCTTGCGCCGACAGGCAGGAGCGGCGGCATGAGCGACGAGCTGCGTGCCCGGGCCTCGCTGAGCCGGGTCGTCGAACCGCGCGATACCGCGATCGCCCAGCTCGTCGCGACGGTCGGACCGCTGGAGACGCTGGAGCGGATCGTGCGCGGACATGGTGGCTTGCAGCGGTTCGCGCCGCGGGTCGCGGCGCTCGATGTCGAGCGCGATCTCGCGATCGCCTCCCGCGTCGGTGCTCGGGTCGTCATCCCCGGCGATCCGGAGTGGCCCGAGAGCCTCAACGAGCTCGCGATTCCGCCGTGGTGCCTGTGGGTGCGTGGTGACTCCCTCGAGCGTCTGGCGCGCAGATCGGTGGCGGTCGTCGGATCCCGGATGGCCACGTCCTATGGCGAGTCCTTCGCCGCCGACCTGGGCGCGTCCCTGGCTTCGCGTGGATGGACCGTGGTGTCCGGCGCGGCCTTCGGTATCGACGCGGCCGCCCACCGCGGCGCGCTGGCCGTCGACGGGCCGACCGTCGCGGTGCTCGCCAGCGGCATCGACCGGGCCTACCCGGCGGCCCACAAGCAACTCATCGAACGGGTGGCCCAGGCCGGAGCGGTCCTCTCCGAGGTGGCGCCGGGCTCAGCGCCGATGAAGGGACGGTTCCTACACCGCAACCGGATCATCGCCGCGATGACGGCCGGCGTCGTCATCGTCGAGGCCGGCCTGCGCTCGGGGTCGCTCAACACCGCGCGCCACGCCGAGGAGCTGCTGCGGCCGATCGCCGCCGTCCCCGGTCCGGTCACCTCGATGTCCTCGGCCGGCTGCCACCAGGCGATCCGGGACGAGCGGGCCACCCTCGTGACCGACGCCGCCGAGGTCATCGAGCTGGTTGGGGTCATGGGCGATGACTCACTCGAGCCGCCTCGCGGGCCGGCCCGGCCCGGTGACGCGCTGGGGCCTGCCGATGCGGCCGTCTTCGAGGCGCTGCCGGTCCGCGGGTGGATGGAGCTCGACCGGATCGCGCTGGTGACCACGATGGCGCCGCTCGCCGTGCGGGCCGCGCTCGCTCGGCTCGAGGACGATGGGCTGGCCAGGTGCCTGGAGGGTCGGTGGCGCAAGCCAACGCCTCCCCGCAAGGCCCCGCCGAGCTGCGGGGAGTGATCGGATGTCCTTGCCTCGCCGTGTGTCCTTTGCGATGGTGCCTCCATGGGAGGTGGCGTGTCGACGAGTACGCAAGCGCCTGGCGATGACCGACATGCGGGCGTGCTCGCGGACTTTGCGCGGTATCTCGGGGCCGAACGTGGCCGCTCCGTGCACACCCAGCGGGCCTATCTCGGTGACGTCCGCAACCTGTTGACGTTCGCGACGGGTCAGGGGATCACCGGTCCGCAGCAGCTACGCCTCGCCGACCTGCGGGCCTGGCTCGGCGAGCAGTCCGACAAGGGAGCGGCCCGCGCGACGATCGCCCGTCGCGCCGCAGCGGTCCGCACCTTCCTGGGCTGGGCGGCACGGACCGGTCGCATCGACTCTGACCCATCGCTTCGGCTCGTCGCCCCGAAGCGGACGCGTTCGCTGCCTGGCGTTCTCAAGCAGGCCGAGGTTACAGCGATGCTCGACCTCGCCGCGGTGCGTGCGGATGATGCCGACCCGATCCACGTGCGGGACGTGGCGATCGTCGAGTTGCTCTACGCGAGCGGGATCCGAGTCGGCGAGCTCGTCGCGCTCGATGTCGATGATGTGGATCTGAGGCAGCACCTCGTGCGGGTCCTCGGCAAGGGCGCGAAGGAGCGCATGGTGCCCTTCGGGCTACCGGCGGCCCGTGCCGTCGAGGCGTGGATGGCCGTCCGCGGGCAGCTCGCCAAGCCCGACTCGGGCCCGGCCCTGCTGCTTGGCCGCTGCGGTCGCAGGACCGACGCCCGGCAGGTACGCTCGGCCGTCCACGAGCTGCTCTCGCACGTGCCGGACACTCCGGACCTGGGTCCGCACGGGCTGCGGCACAGCGCGGCGACGCACCTTCTCGAGGGTGGCGCTGACCTGCGCATGGTCCAGGAGCTGCTCGGCCACGCGAGCCTCGCCACGACCCAGATCTACACGCACGTGTCCGTCGAGCGGCTACGCCGAAGCTACGAGCAGGCTCATCCGCGTGCCTGACTCCCCGGTCGTATGCCCTGCGCGTATGCCGGTCGTGGGCCAGTGTGCCGCTCCTGACCTCGCGTGCCCGACGCCAGTGCCGGCCGCTCGCCTCGGGCCCGGCCGCGGTTCCGGCCCCGGGGGTCAGGACAGCGGGAGCAGGATGATCGGCGCCCGGCCGAGGAGGCCCAGCGGGTCAAGATAGGTGCGCCCGCGAATCACCCCCCAGTGCAGGCACGTGGCGGGAGCACAATGTCCGGCAGCCGCGCCCACCGTTCCGATGGGTTCACTGCGTGAGACGGCCGTCCCGAGAGGTGGAGCGTCGCGGACGGGTTCGAAGGTGCTGCGCAGACCGTTCGCGTGAGCGACGACGACGACACCTCGCCCCGCGATCGTGCCGGTGAAGGAGATCCGGCCACCAGTTGGCGTATGCACGGTCGCGTCGACGCGAGTAGCGAGGTCGACGCCTCGGTGGCCGGCGAGCCAGGGTTGGTCCGGCGGATCGAAAGCGCGCACCACCGGCGGCCGCGGGTCCAGCGGCCAAGCCCACTCGGCCCGGGCGGCCGGGGCGGTGGGAGCAGGGGTCACCACCGCGGAGACTGCAAAGAGGGCCAGCGCTGTGATGGTTTCGCCGATGGACACGCGATCGAGACTAGAAGGGGCGAATGCGGTCTGCGAGCGTCCAGCGCGGCTCTGTGGATGACGACATCTCCTGGTCGCACGTGTGGACAGCCGTCGTGGAGACAGATGTGGGGGCGACCTTCGGACGCAGCGGTCCCGGGGGAAGGCTGTGGACATGTCCTGCGGTGGTATGGTCCTCGGTAGTGGTGGTTCTGCGCCTAGGCGCGGGTGGGTCCGGGCTACGCCTTCGGGGTATCGAGCCTCCTGAGCATCGGCATCTTCGTGCTCGCCCGACGGCTGTCGCCGCCGGGCATCCTGCAGGCGGTCGGCAAAATGGCATCTGCGGTGGTCTTCACCCGTTCGCGGCCGCAGGATGGATCCGTGATGTCGATGCAGCCGAAGCCGGGGCCGAAGGTGCCGTCCGATTCCTTCGGGGTGGCCAAGAGGGCACGCCGCAGGGGCGCGTTGGCCGCGTGACCAGATGCACACCGGGTGGAAGCGACCGTGGGCAAGGCCAGCGCCATGCGTGTAGCGCGGCGCTACGCTTTGATGTGTGCCTTCCAGCCAGCCCACCCGCCTGCCTGTCGACGTCTACGAGTCGGCCGCGGTCGCGGCGGCGGAGGGTCGCACCGTGCCGAAGCAGATCCCGCACTGGGCGCGGACCGGTCAGGCGGTGGAGGCCGGCAACCTCTCTCGCCGCAACATCCAGCGCGTGCTCGACGGGCACGCGCCGTACTCGTCTCTCGAGGAACGAGAGCAGGCGATCGTCCGCTCCGAGTGGGACGAGCGGATCGATGCTGCGTTGGCTGAGCTGAACTTCGCCGACGAGTTCGCCGCGAACGGCGACAGCTGGGTGATCGGCGACGGCCACGGGGGCGCGGTCACCAAGAGCTCCGCCGGTCAGTGACGCTTACGCACACAGGCACAGGCACCGGTACTCCCGTTCTGCACGTGCTCGCCGGGCCCAACGGTGCCGGGAAGTCGACGCTGGCCACGCGGGCTCTGCAGCCGCAGATGCATCCTCGGCTCGTCAACGCCGACGTCATCGCGGCCCGGCACTGGCCAGACGATCAATCGGCCCACGCCTACGACGCGGCCCGGCTCGCGGAAGCCGAGCGCCGCCGGCTGATCTTCGCGGGGAGTCGTTCATCACCGAGACCGTGTTCTCGCACCCCTCCAAGGTGCGGCTGGCTCGTGACGAGCTTGGCTCGTGGTGCCAGGACACCGAGTCCGCCTCGACCTACGGTGCGCGCCGAGCTGGGCATCTCCCCGGCACAGCTGGCGATGGTGCTGGTGTTGGCGTTCGTGGAGAACCTGACCGATCGGCATGCCGCCGACGCGGTGCGGACTCGCCCTCCAGAAGTACTGCCTGGGGCTCGGCCATGATGACGCGGGGTCCGCCTCTACGGCTACTCTGCGCGCGGCTGGCTGGATGTTCCTGATCGCCGCTGATCGGCCGCGGACTCTCGCCCAGACGTCGGTGTTACAGGGATGCGGCGAGGACGCCACTCCTCAGATCGCCTCAGGGTTGTGTGACACGGTAGCCGCGGCCTGGGAGTCTGACCCATGACCCACCGAAACGGAGAACCGATGACCCCGCAAGACGAGACATTCCTCCGCCGCGCTATCGAGCTGGCTGCCATCAGCAGAGCGGGAGGTGACGCACCGTTCGGCTCACTGCTGGTTGGACCCGAGGGCACCGTGCTGGCCGAGGATCACAACACCGTCCTGTCCGATAACGACGTCAGCGCCCACCCGGAGCTCAAACTGGCCAGGTTTGCAGCGCGCACACTCGATGCAGCGACCGCGGCAGAGACCACGATGTACACCAGTTGCCAGCCCTGCCAAATGTGCACCGGCGCCATCGATCGCTCCGGCCTCGGACGGGTCGTCTACGCCTTGTCCAGCGAACAACTGGCCAGACTCAACCCATCCGCAGGATTCCCGTCGGTACCGCAGGAAGGCCCGGCCCTCTTCGAGCAAGCCCGCCTGGTCATCGACGGCGACAACGCCTGAGGCGGCCACCCCTGCGGACGCGAGGCCCCGGCAAAGTCTGCCGGTGACCACCCCCGCGCCGAGCCTGCGCACTTCCCATAGCGGGCACACACCACGTGGGGCCCAGGATGCTCCCAGCCGAGATTCAGTTTCCGCGAACAACTGACGCGTCCGAAGGGTCGCTGCTAGCGTCGTGGTGCCACCTGCTAAGGGGCCACTACAAACGCCTCGTTCGGGGGAACCATGCGTCGTGCACGTTCAGTCTCCGCGTTCCTACTCGCCGGCATCCTCGCCGCGGCGACCGTGCTGGTCGGATCGGCTCCGGCAGGAGCTGCGCCACCGGGCACGCCGCACCTCCCCGACCTGCAGACGGTCATCCCGACGGACTCCTTCTCCATCGTGCACACACCGACCGGGCGCGAGCTCCGCTACACGCACCTCATCTACAACTCGGGGCCCGGACCGCTGGAGATCCAGCCCACCTACGACACCGTGACGGGCGGCTACCGCGGCACCCAGATGGTCTTCACCCACGACGCGAGCGGGCAATGGGCGCAGGTGAGTTCGAGGATGGTGCCCGACACCTTCGCGTTCCATGCCGAGCACGGCCACTTCCACTTCCCGCTGGCCACCTTCGGTCTCTACCAGGTCACGGCGTCGGGCGGCATCGGGCAACCCGTTGCCATGTCGCCCAAGGTCGGCTTCTGCATCGACGACTCCTACATCTACGACTCGACGGTGGAGCATGCGGGCACCTTCATCGGCACGCGGAGCAGCTGCGCCGATCCCACTGGGCTGCGCGGGATCTCGGTGGGTGGCGCCGACGAGTACGACTACCGCGACCCCGGCCAGGCCATCCCGATCCCGGCCGACCTGCAGGGGACGTACTGGTTCAAGGCGGTCTCCGACCCCAACAACGACTTCGTCGAGGCCAACGAGAGCAACAACGAGACGGACGTGCGCATCACCATTGCCGGTGACACCGTGACGACAGGAGCGGTGCGCCACACCGACTCGACCCCACCGGCGGTCACCATGACTGACCCCGCGGCCGACGCCGTGGTCCGAGGGACCGTGACGATCGCGGGCACGACTCCGGTGGCGAACCTAGCGCAGGTGAGTCTCGTCGTCGACGGGACGCCGAGGCCCGCGACGGCCGGGATCGCCGGCCTGAGCGCCGCGTGGGACACCGCCACCGTGACCGACGGCGTGCACTGGATCGCCCTTCGAGTGACCGATGCCCTGGGGCGGATCGGCACGTCGCCCGTCGTGCCCGTCACCGTGGCCAACTCGTCGGCGCCACCATCCGTCGGAGCCCTGCGCGTCGTGGGCACGGACACCAGCGACGGTGCCGGCGCACGCACCGCTACGGTCAGGGGACTGACCGCGGGTGATCGGCTGCTTGCTCTCGTCGCCAGCGATGGTCCGAGGAGCGGTGGGCAGACGACGGCGATGAGCACACCGGGCCTGGCCTGGACCCTGGTCCGCCGGGCCAACTCCCGCCTCGGCACCTCCGACATCTGGGTCGCGGTCGTCCCGTCGGGCAAGACCTCCGTGTCCGGGACGGCCACGCCCGGGGGAGGTCATGCCTGGCATGCGTCGCTGACCATGCTGGCCTTCCGCGGTGCCCGCGGGATCGGCGCCTCAAGCACGGGCGGGGCCGCGTCTGGAGCGGCCGGCACCACCGTGACAACCACCACTCCCGGATCGCTGATCGTCGGGGTGGGCAACGACTGGGACGGCCCCTCCGCCAGGACCCTCCGGGTCGGCCAGGTCGCGACACACCAGTGGGTGGACACCTCGGTCGGCGACACCTTCTGGGCCCAGTCCGTCTCGGCCCCCGTCCCGGCCAGCGGGACCGTCGTGACGCTCGGCACGACCGCGCCGACCGCGGACCAGTGGAACTTCGCCGCGGCGGAGGTGCAGGCGGCCACCGTGACTCCGCCGCCTCCGGACACCATCGCCCCCACCGCGACCCTCACGGACCCCGAGGCCGGGTCCACCGTCAAGGGCATCGTCACCCTGGGCGCGACCGCCGCGGATGCGCAGGGAGTCACCGCAGTGACCTTCTACGTCGACGGGGTCCAGCTCGGGTCTCCCGTCCTTGCACCGCCGTTCATGGCGACGTGGGACACGACGACGGTGACAAAGGGATCGCATGTCCTCACCGCACGAGCCAGGGACGCGGCTGGCAACGTCGGCACCTCCGCGCCCGTCAGCGTGACGGTGGACAACACCGGCCCGGCGCCCACACCGCTCTCCATCAAGACGCAGGTCTCCGCGGCCGGCCCGGGCGTACTGGCCGCGACCGGCCTGACGACACCACCAAACGCCACCACGCTCGTCGCCTTCGTCGCGACCGACGGCCCAGCCGCCGTATCGTCCCAGAGCGCCACGGTCTCCGGCGCCGGCGTCACGTGGAGCCTCGTCAAGCGGGCCAACACCCAGTTCGGCGACGCCGAGATCTGGACGGCTCGCACCACCGGTGCACTGACCAACGCGACAGTCACGGCGACACGAGCCGTCGCCGGCTTCGAAGGGTCCCTCACCGTCATGGCCTTCGCCGGTGCGAATGGCACCGGCGTCGCCGGTGCGGCTGGTGGGCTGTCGGGCGCCCCGTCGATCTATCTGCCCGCGGTGCAGGCCGGTTCGTGGGTGTTCGCCGTGGGCAACGACTGGGACCGGGCCGTGGCGAGGACGCCCGCCACACGTCAGGTCCTGCAGCATCAGGTCGTCGCGTCGACGGTCGGTGACACCTTCTGGGTCCAGTCGACGGCCGACCCCACGATCGCTCCCGGACTCGTGACGATCTCTGACACCGCGCCGACGACCGACCAGTTCAACTACGCGGCCGTCGAGGTCAAGGCCGGTTGAGCCCGATTCCGTCGAGCGCGCGCGGCCCCACCCGGCCCGGGACAACGAGCATGACCCAGCATGGGCAGAAGACGCCACGTGCAGCGGTGCCCGCAGGTATTCTGCGCTGATGTGGACTGAGGATTGGCCGCGGGTGTCTGCGCTGGATGCGCGTATCAACGACCTGATGGACCGGCTCGCTGGGGCCAGAGAGGATCAGGTCTTGCGGGCTGGTGTCCTGGAGGAGTACCTCGCCTTGGCGCGGGCCCACCAGGACACGGACGAGTGGTTCGACGTGGCGGCATACGGCGAGGAGCTTGCCGATGTCTATCTCGCGCTTGGCCAGGTGGACGACGCGGTGCGCACCGTCCGCGATGTGACCGCCGAGGGTTACGGTGAGGGAGCAGTGATGCTGTGCGAGTTGGCCGAGAAGCTGATGCGCACCGGGCACGAGGCCCAGGCCCGGCCGCTGTGGGCGCAGGCTCACAACGACTACCCCAGCGATGTGTGGGTGTACGTGCAGGCAGGGATCGAGTATGCCGACCTCGGCGACCACACGACCGCGTTGGGCTGGCTGACCGGCGGGCTCGAGCTGGCGCTGCGCACGGGGGATCCCGAGTCTGCGATCGAGCAGCTGTACCCGCTGCGGGCCACGGCGCTGGCCGCGCTGGGTCAAGAACCTGACCGGTTACAACACCAGGCTGCGAAGCAGGCATGAGCCACTGCCCAGAGCCTTGGCGGCTCGCGCTCAGCGCAGGGCGAACCCGCGGCTCGTCAACGCTTCCGTCAGGACGCCGAGGGCCTTCGGGCCCATCCCATGCAGCGCCGCGATCTCTGCCCGCGAAGCCCCGTCCAGATCCCGGAGGCGCGAATACCCGGCCGCGGTGAGGGCGCGAGTCGCAGGGGCGCTCAACCGCGGCAACCGGTCGTCATCGTCGTCAGTGCTCATGACCGGTCATTCTGTCGGATCACTGCGCTGTCCGATCACTGTGCCATCATCCATCCCGTTCGGGTCCCGTTCGGCGGTCGGGGTGGTGTCTTGTGCCGTATGCAGGCTGGTCAGACGGCGGGCTGCCTCGACGAGGATCTCGTCCCGCTTGCAGAAGGCGAAGCGGATCAGCGTCCTGGCCGCATCCTTGTCGTCGCAGAAGACGGGGACGGGAACGCCGACGACGCCGGCCAGCTCGGGCAGCCGCCGGGCGAAGTCGAGGGCGTCGGTGGCCCCCAACGGCGCGGCGTCGGCAATGACGAAATAGGTCCCCTGCGGGCGCGAGACCGTCAGCCCGGATGCGGCCAGGGCCTCGCACAGCAGGTCTCGCTTGTGCTGCAGCGAGTCTCGCAGCCCGGCGTACACCTCGTCGCCGAGGCCGAGCGCGTGCGCGACGGCCGGCTGGAAGGGGCCGGATCCGACGAAGGTGAGGAACTGCTTGACCGTCCGGGCGGCCGTCACGGCCTCGGCCGGGCCGGTGAGCCAGCCGACCTTCCACCCGGTGGCCGAGAAGGTCTTGCCGGCTGAGGAGATCGTGATCGTCCGGTCGGCCATCCCGGGCAGGGTCGTCATCGGGATGTGCGGTATGCCGTCGAAGGTGAGGTGCTCGTAGACCTCATCGGTCACCACCCATGCATCGTGCTCACGGGCGAACGAAGCGATCAGCTCGAGCTCCTCCCGGGTGAAGACCTTGCCCGTCGGGTTGTGCGGCGTGTTGAGCAGCACGGCCCGGGTCCGGGGCGAGAAGGCCGCCCGCAGGGAGGCCTCGTCGACGGCGAAGTCGGGGAAGCGCAGGACGCTCGTGCGTCGGGCGGCGCCGGCGAGGGCCACGACAGCGGCATACGAGTCGTAGTAGGGCTCGAAGGTCACCACCTCGTCGCCCGGCTCGCAGAGCGCGAGGATCACCGAGGCGATGGCCTCTGTGGCGCCGACGGTGACGAGGACCTCGGACCGAGGGTCGACCCGCAGCCCGTAGAAGCGTTGCTGGTGCGCCGCGATCGCCTCGAGCAGCTCGGGGACGCCGGCCCCCGGGGGGTACTGGTTGCGCCCGCCGTCGATGGCGGCCTTGGCGGCCTCGAGCATCGAGGCCGGGCCGTCGGTGTCCGGGAAGCCCTGGCCGAGGTTGATGCTGCCGGTCCGTCCGGCGAGGGCAGACATCTCGGCGAAGATGGTCTCGCCGAACGGGCGCATCCGGGTGATCAGGGGCGAGTTCATGGGGCGACCCTACTCAGGATCGATGTTCAGGATCCCAGGCCGCAGGCGGTGATCCGGTAGAGGGTGTAGTCGCCTGCCGTCGCGACCTTCTCCAGCCCGGCGACCCGATCGAGGTGGAAGAGGCCGGAGGTCCGCTCCGGGTGGTCGAGCCAGTAGACGTGCGGTGAGTCGATGGCGTAGCGGATGTTGTGCCGGCGCAGTGCGGCGCAGACCTCCGGCCGGGTCGTCATCTCATCGAAGCCGGCGCCGATCAGTCCGTTGTCGCCTGAGGACAGGACGGGGATGGAGCGATAGAAGGTGTTGGTGTCGAAGAGGGCGTACATGAGCGGCGAGCCGTTCTCGGGGCGTCCGACGACGCCGGCGCCCGGGGGGATCAAGGCCGCGAGCTCGCCCATCGAGGCCTGCGCGGCGCGGCTGGCGATGACGCGCTCGGGGAAGCGCGGGTAGAAGAAGTAGTGCAGCACCGCAGAGCGCGCGCCGGCGTCCGCGACGACCGTGCCGAGCGGGATGGCGGCCAGGGCGAGGAGCGCAGCGATCGTCCGGCGCCGTCCGGTCCCCGGGACCCATTGCAGGGCACGCTCGAGCACGGATCGCAGGGCCGGTGCGGCAGCAGCGACGATGACGACGCCGGGCACGGCCGCGAGCGAGGCGAGCCGGACCTTGTCGTTGTACCAGTAGCCGGTGAGCAGGTGGGTCCATGTCGCGGTGGAGGACGCGGCAAGCAGGTAGAGCGTGACGCAGGCGAGCCACATGCCGATGACCGGCAGCGCCACCCGGGCCCGGACGACGATCCAGCCGATCCCGATGAGCAGCAGCACGAGCAGGCCCCAGAGGTAGGTGTAGATCTGGAGCCTGCCGCCGATGATCTGCCCCACCGCTTCCCAGAGCGGGATCGCCTGCCACGTGTAGGACTGGGTGGAGGCGATGCTCGCCGACACCATCGGCGCGGCGACGACGCCCGCGGCAAGCACGACGAGGGCGATCGCGAGATCCCGGGCGACGCGGCGCCACGAGTGATGCCCGAGCACGCCGGCGCGCACCCGTGAGCTGAGGTACCAGGCGATGGCGAAGACGACGAGGGCGAAGAGGGCGTTGGGCTGGATGAGCGCCAGGCCCGGCAGCGTGGCGGCGAACGCCAGCACGTGCGACGCCGCCCGCGTCCGGGCGGCCTGGAGCATGAGGACGAGCGCGGCCGGGGTCATCGCCGTGCCCATGAGGTTGGGCCATAGGACGCCCCACCCCAGCAGGAGGGTCGGGAAGGCCACGAACGCCGCGGAGGCGAACCCGGCGGCATACGTCACGAGGCGTGAGGTGGTGAGGGCGTGGCGCACGAGGGCCACGCAGCCGATCGGCCACACGACCGCGGCGAGGAAGATCGCGCCCACGTTGGTCACGGCGATGATCGGGCTGCCGACGCCGAGCATCGCCGTCGCCACCCATGCATGGAAGCCGTTGGGGTAGAACGACGGGTTGAGCATCGAGAAGTCGCCGGTGTCGAGGAAGAGGCGGATCCGGTTGAGGTGGAAGACCGCGTCCGGGCTGTCGACGAGCTCGTCCGGGCGGGCGATGACGGGCAGGATCGTCACGAGGGCGATCCCGATGCCGATGGCGCAGGCCACGACGACATCGAGCCGCGGCCGCCCGAGCAGTCGACGCGCCGGGGTGATGTCCTCGTCGTGGGCGCCGAGCACGCGGGCCACGAGCCAGCCGGCGCCGGCGAACGCGAGGGTGCTGACGATGACGAGCAGCCATGACCAGCGCAGTCCGATGAGGGCGGCGACGTTGGGCGCCACGGCGAGCACCGTCGCCGTGACGACGGGGGAGGCCGCGACCGCCTCGAGCCCGCGGGCGCCGAGCCAGCGCAGGACGAGCCACCCCGGCAGGAACGTCAGGAGCGCGAAGAAGGCGAAGACCGGGATCGTCTCGGTCCACGTCGTCATCGGCGGGCTGCTCCTGCTGGTGTGGTCATGCTGGTGTGGTCGCCGCGAGCGGCGGAGGGGCTCGGGTCCATTGTGGCGGTCGGCGTTGATTTCGCCGGGAGCCGGATCTGCGCGTACCATGGGCCGCGGCGTCGTGTGCTCGTCGCACGGTGCCGTAATTCGCGTGTCTTCTTCCGGCCGGCTTCCTCGTGGAGCGTAGCGGCCGGGTCGCTTCACGGCAGTCCCACTGGCCCTCGGGTCGCGGGCGGGGTGCGTCAAGACACCAGGTGTGAGGCCGTATGCCGCTGTGCTCGGTGGGTGTCTTCCCGCGGGCCGGCAGGGTGATCGGTCGAACAGACAACTGACAACAATCGAACCAGGAGGACACGGCATGGCCGTCGTCACCATGCGCCAGCTCCTCGAGAGCGGCGTGCACTTCGGGCACCAGACCCGTCGGTGGAACCCCAAGATGAAGCGCTTCATCATGACCGAGCGCAACGGCATCTACATCATCGACCTCCAGCAGTCGCTGACCTACATCAACAACGCGTACGAGTTCGTCAGGGAGACCGTTGCCCACGGCGGCACCATCCTGTTCGTCGGCACCAAGAAGCAGGCTCAGGAGCCGGTCGCCGAGCAGGCGACGCGCGTCGGGATGCCCTACGTCAACCACCGGTGGCTCGGTGGCATGCTGACCAACTTCCAGACGATCTCCAAGCGGCTCACGCGGCTGAAGGAGCTCGAGGAGCTCGACTTCGACGACGTGGCCGGCTCCAGCTACACGAAGAAGGAGCTGCTCATCCTGCGCCGCGAGAAGGACAAGCTCGAGAAGACCCTCGGCGGTATCCGCTCGATGTCCAAGGTGCCCTCGGCTGTCTGGGTGGTCGACACGAAGAAGGAGCACCTCGCCGTCGACGAGGCTCGCAAGCTCGGCCTGCCGGTCATCGCGATCCTCGACACGAACTGCGACCCGGACGAGGTCGACTACAAGGTCCCAGGCAACGATGACGCGATCCGTTCCGTCGCGCTGCTGACCCGGGTGGTCGCCGATGCCGTCGCCGACGGACTGGTCCAGCGCTCGTCCGGCAGGTCCGGTTCAGACGCCGTCGAGGAGCCGCTGACCGAGTGGGAGCGCGAGCTCTACGCCGATGCCGCTGCTGCGGCCGAGGCGCCTGCTGCGACCGAGGCGCCTGCTGCGACAGAAGCCCCTGTGGCTGAGACGCCTGCTGCGGCCGAGACGCCGGCGGGTCCCGAGGCGCCTGCTGCGACCGAGGCCCCTGCTGCGGCTCCCGAGGCGCCTGCTGCGACCGAGGCGCCTGCGGCTCCCGAGGCGCCGGCGGCCGAGGTCCCCCTCGTCGTCGAACCATCGGTCGCCGAGGCTCCGGTTGCTGCGGAGGTCCCGGCTGCGGCCGAGGCGCCGGCTGACGTCCCAGAGCAGTCCTGAATCCGAGACGACAGTCATTTCCCCAGTCACGTCCCCTGACGAAGAGAGCGAAAGAGAGCATGGCGAACTACACCGCCGCTGACATCAAGGCGCTGCGCGAGCAGACCGGCGCCGGCATGATGGACGTCAAGAAGGCCCTCGAGGAGGCCGATGGCGACCGCGTCAAGGCCGTCGAGATCCTGCGCGTCAAAGGCCTCAAGGGCGTCACCAAGCGGGAGGGCCGCTCGGCCCAGAACGGACTCGTGACCGCGGCGGCCGACGATGGCGCCGGCACCCTGGTCGAGGTCAACTGTGAGACGGACTTCGTCGCCAAGAGCGAGAGGTTCATCGCGCTCGCCGACCAGGTCTTGACCCAGGCCGTCGATGCCAAGGCCACCGACGCCGACCAGTTGCTCGCGAGCCAGCTGCCGGACGGCAGGACCGTCCAGGAGCTGCTCGACGAGACCGGCGCCACCATCGGCGAGAAGATCGAGGTGCGCCGCCTCGCTCGCCTCGAGGGTGGCAGGGTCGTGTCCTACCTGCACAAGACGAGCCCCGACCTGCCCGCTCAGATCGGCGTTCTCGTCGCGATGGACGGCGGCGAGGAGCGGGCCGATCGTGACGTCGCGATGCATGTCGCCGCGTTCTCGCCCACCGCGTTGGTCCGCGAGGACGTCCCTGCCGAGACGGTCGAGAACGAGCGTCGACTCGCCGAGGCGACCGCCAAGGAGGAGGGCAAGCCGGAGGCCGCCCTTCCGCGCATCATCGAGGGCCGGGTCAACGGCTACTTCAAGGAGAACGTCCTGCTCGAGCAGCCGTTCGCCAAGGAGCCGAAGAAGACCGTGAGCAAGGTCCTCGACGAGGCGGGCGCCACGGCCACGGCGTTCGCGCGCTTCCGCGTCGGCCAGTGAGGGCCTGAGGCCACACCACGCACGAGACCGTATGCCGCCCCCCGCGGCGCGGGGGGCGGCATACGTGGTCCACCGGCTGAGATCCGGCGGTCACCTGGTCGCATGGGGCCCCGGGACATCTCGCGGCACGCGCCAGCGGACCGCAACCATCCAGATGAGGTAGCCGGTCACGAGGACGAGCCACCCGATGATGACGGGCAGGGTCCATCCGGGCAGGGACGCATCCGGACGGTTCGCCGCCTCGACGGTGGAGACCGGCACCGCACAGATCATCGCCATCGTCAGGGCGCCGATGATCGCGAGGTCGGTGCCCACCATGTCCAGTGCGCGCGCGAGGTGCTCGGGGCGTTGCCAGTAGTCCTTGTTGGGGATGTTGACCCACGTCAGTGACCTGCTGCGGGGGATGACGACGAGCAGGGTGCCGAAGATCGCGGCGATGATCACCCCGAGGGCGGCCAGCATGATGACCGCCTCGGTGCGACTGCCCCACCGGTCAGGGCCGGCGGTGCCGCTCCAGTGCATCGGCACCCGCTCGGGCAGCACGAGCGCGGACCAGGCCACGACGGCGGCATATGCGGCGGTGAGAGCCCAGAAGAGCTTCGTCAGCCAGGTGCGCATACCCCCACGATAGGCAGCGCCCGACAGGCGGCTCCCGAACGTCCACCACGGTCTTCACAGGATCTCCACACGTCATGCGCTCGGGCGCCACCCCCACGCTCCTACGCTCGAGGCATGCCTGACCGCCCTGGCCGAGGAGACCGATCTGCTCGTCGGGCTCGGTGTCGACGCCGACGACTACGTGACCAAGCCCTTCCGGATGCACGAGGTCGTCGCCCGGATCCGCGCTCTGTTGCGCCACGTCGAGCGCGCTCGTGATCTCGCGGCGCAGCGTCCGCCGGTGCTGGCCGTCGGTGACCTCAAGATCGATCTCGGCGCGCGGCAGGTGTTCCCCAGGGGCCAGGAGGTGCACCCTGACGCCGCTGGAGTTCGACCTGCTCGTGACCTTGGCCCGCGAGCCTGGGACCGTGCGGCCGCGGGACGAGCTGATGCGCGAGGTCTGGGACTGGGCCGACGCCCGCGGCACCCGGACGCTGGACAGTCACGTCAAGGCACTGCGCGCCAAGATCGGGCCGGAGCGCATACGCACCGTCCACGGTGTCGGCTACCATGGCGGCGGACCTCGCCTCGGCCGACCGGCATCGCCGCCAGCTCGTCGCGACCGTCTCGCACGAGCTACGCGATCCGCTCACCGCCCCGCAGGCGCTGCTCGAGAACCTCGTCGATGGTGTCGTCACGCCCGATGACGAGGCCCTGCGCGCGGCGCTCGCCCAGGCCGACCGGCTCGACGCACTGGATCGATCGGCGCCGTCCCGGGCGGACCCGGCTCGACCGGCGCCCGCCTGCGCACGGTGCTGCCGAGAGAACCGCGCCGCCTCCGGACACGAGGGCTGCTGATGCCGGCAGACCTGCCGGCGCCGCCGAACCCGTAGGTGCGCCAAGGCCCAGCGCCGCAGCTCCATTCCCCGGTGCCGGTGAGCCGAGGTCGCTCGCTGCGGCCGCCGCGTCGATCCCTCAGGAGGTCGCCGTGTCCGTCTCTGGTGCCCGGTCCGTTCCGACGAGCGCCGGGTCGATGGTGCCGTCCACGTCGCCCGGCCGAGGAAGACCGCACTCGAGCCGCTCGTCGCATCTGCCTTCGGTGACCTCTGGCCCGAGGGCGAGCTGCCCCCACAGGTCGGCCTGCTGGTCGGCTCCCTCGGCGTCGGGGTCCTCGCGGCCGCGTTGCTGCCTGTCCGCGACGTCGGGGTCGTCCTGCTCCTCGTCCTGCTGTGCGGGGGCGGCCTGGTCCTGCGGGCCTCGGTCCTACGCGCCAGCCCGTGGACCCTGGTCACGGCGCTCGTCTGCGCCGGCCTCGCGTCGCTTGTCGTGATCCGCGCCGCGGAATGGATCGCCGCGCTTGCCATCACGGTGGGCATCGTGCTCACCACGACCGCCCTCACCGGCGCGAGGGGGATGGTGCCGCTACTCGCCGGGATCCTGGGGTGGCCTCTGGCGGCCCTGCGCGGGCTGCCACTGCTGGGTCGCACGATTGCGACGCTGAGCCGGGTCGCCGTCCTGTGGCCGGTCCTGCGCACAGCGGCGATCTCGCTCGTCGCCCTCGTCGCCTTCGGAGGGCTGTTCGCCTCCGGGGACGCGATCTTCGGCTCGTGGGCCGCATCAGTGGTGCCCGACCTGCTCTGGGACAGCCTGATCCTGCGGGCATTCGTTGGCTTCGTCGCCGCAGGCTCGGTCCTCGCCGCCTGCAATCTCGCGATCAACCCGGCGCGGTCGAGCGGCTCCAGGTGCCGGTCGGCCGACCGGTCGCCCGCGCCTGGGAATGGGTCGTGCCGGTCGTGCTCGTCATCACACTCTTCGTCACCTTCTTCCTCGCCCAGGGGGCGGCGCTCTGGGCCGGGCACGACTACGTCCAGCGGGCCAACGGGCTCACCTATGCGCAGTCCGTCCATCAGGGCTTCGGGCAGCTCACCGCGGTCACGCTGCTTACGCTCGTCACCGTGGCGAACACCGCCCGCAAGGCGTCTCGAGCGACGGCCCGCGACCGGCTCGTCCTCCGCGGTGCCCTCGGCCTGCTGTGCCTGCTCGCGCTTGTCGTCGTCGCGTCGGCGCTCTACCGGATGCACGTCTATCAGCAGGCCTACGGCTTCACCGTCCTGCGGGTCCTCGTCGACGCCTTCGAGCTGTGGATGGGTCTGCTCCTCGTCCTCGTTCTCGCCGCCGGTGCGCGGCTGTCGGCCAGATGGCTGCCGCGGGCGGCGCTGCTCTCGGGAGCGGCCCTCGTCCTCGTCCTCGGCCTCGCCAACCCCGAGGCGTGGGTCGCCCAGCACAACATCGAGCGCTACCACGCCACGGGCAAGCTCGACGCCGGCTATCTCCAGACCCTGGGACCCGACGCGACCCCGGCGATCGTCGCGGGGCTGCCGGCAGGTCTCGCGGCCTGCATCCTCGCCGGGAGGCCCGTTGCCGGGGGAGAGGATCTCCTTGAGTGGAACCTCGGCCGCCACCGGGCCGCGGTCGCAGCAGCCACGGTCGGCCCGGTTGATGAAGAATCCTGCTCATCGCTGCTCGCCCCGAGGCCCGACGGCTGAGCCGGATCGGATCGCCTACCGTTGCGGCTGGGCCACCGCGTCACGCGAGCAGCAGCGTGGTGAGCGTGCTGACCAGCCAGGACTCCACCTCGTCGTAGCTCCACCCCTCCCGCACCACCAGTTGCTCGATCGTCTCGCTCGAGGCGAGGGTCGTGATGATCGCGCCCGCCCGCTCGATCGTCACCCCGGCGCGCAGGGCGCCCATCTCATGCAGCCGCCGGGCGATCGCGAACTCCCCCTCGCGGTGGTAGGCGTCCCCGGCCGCCACCACGGGAGCGAGGTCGGGCACGGTGTGGGCGGCGGACCGAAGCGCACGCATGATGTCACCGCACCGCTCGTTCAGCTCGCGGACCAGGTGCATATTGAGGCGCAGCAGCTCGGGACCAGTCGTGGCCCGGCGTTGCCTCGCATCGTTCTCCTCCACCCCACCCTCGGCGTTGACGAACTCCACGAGGGACCTGACCAGCTCGGGCTTCGTGCCCACGCTCGCGTACAGCGTCGGCACAGACACGCCCGCCTCCGCCGCGATGTCCGACACGGAGGTCGCCGCGTAGCCGGGGTCGGCGAACAGCCTGCGTGCGGCGGAGAGGATCGTCTGCCGCGTCTGTTCTGCCTGGCGCTGCCGATGCGCCGAGCGATAAACCCTTGACGAGACCACTAGGCAAACCTACCCTTATTCATTATAAGACAATTCAAGTCAAGGAGGTTGGGTCTCATGTCAAGCAACGTACCGGTCGACCTGCCCGGCAGCGCCGCGCCGCGCCCCGAGAAGCGCCGCGCTCATCGCGCTGTTGGAGAGCATGCGGTCGATCACGCGCGCTCCTCGTTCCCTGGGCCGACAGTGACCGGAGTGAGCATGCTGATCGGCCCGCCGCTGGCCCTCGTCGCGAGTCTCATCGGTGCCCCGGCCTACCACGCGATGGGGGCGGACTTCGTCGCCGGAATGGTGGAGCATGCACGCGCATTCGAGGTCGCGATACAACTCTCGCTGGCCTCTATGATCCTGCTCATCATCGCCGTGATCGGCATGGCGTCGATGATCTGCGTCACACGGCCCCGCTGGGGACGCGTCGCCGGGGTGGTGACGATGATCGGGCTGCTGGGACCGCTCACGTTTCAGTCCGTGTATTGGGCGGCCTCCCATCTGGTCGACACGGCCGCCCACCGGGCAGCCGCAGCGGTCCTGATCGACGAGTCCCAGGTTATCCCGAGGACCGTGATGAACGTGTCCGGACCGGCGATCATCCTCGGCTTCGTGCTGCTGGCCATCGCCTCCGCGAAGTCCGGGGTGCTGCCTCGCACTCCCGCGGTGCTGCTCGGTCTCACGGCGCTGATCCCGTTCGGGTTCATCTCCGGCCATCTCGTCATCTCGGCGATCGGCTTCGCTGCCGCGACCGTGGCGCTGGTGCCGCTCGGGGTGAGCCAGCTCCGGCGACCGTGAGCACCGACGCCCGGGGAATGAGATCTCGCGTCCTGCATTCACGCCAGGACTGTTGCCGGGGGAGCGGACCCCCTCGTGTGGAACCTCGACCGCGGCCGGTTCCGGCGCGCCGCGCCTCCCGTCACCTCGTAGGCGGCAGCGACGTCGTGATCTCCAGAAGCTCATCACGCGGCTCGTCAACGGCTGCTGCACCTGCGATAGGCGACGGCCGACGCGGCAGCCGAACCCGCAACCTCGCGCCACCGCCGCGCCCGGGGTAGACGTACAGGCCGTGGACCGGGTCCGGTACCGCATCAAGAGCGGCTTGCACACCGGGAAGAGCGCGGAAGGCCTCACGAGCGGCTTCGTCGGAGAACCTGATCTCCAGGATGACGCCCCACGTCGGGGTGTGCCACGTCCATTCCGTTGCGCCGTTGGTCAGGGCGGTCTCGGTCAGCGCGTCGCCGCGGCCGGACCGCCACAGGCTGGCGGGGACGTCGGCGTCCTGAACCTCGATGGTGAGCCAGCACTCCATACACATCAGAATACGCCGAGGCAACCGGCGGTGCACGCGACCGCAAGGCCCGTGGGTGGCCTGAACGCCGTGGTGGCGAACCGGGTGCTCGACGGCGGTGTCCGCCCAGGATCGGGGCTGGACCGCATGTGCATGATCGGCTGCCGCCGTTGCCATCCCCATGCAGCTCGTCCTTCAGGGACCGCCCAGGGCTACGGCGAGAGCCTGCTCTCCGACAACGGCTCAGTGCGGAGCCTCGATGCAACGTCCCGGCCGGGATGTGGAAAGATCGGGCGACCGCTGGAACGCTGCCCACCAGGAGCCCATCCGCCATGACCGATGCCCCCAACACGCCGCGCAGGCGGGTACTGCTCAAACTCTCCGGTGAGGTGTTCGGCGGAGGTGAGGTGGGTCTCGACCCGGCCGTCGTCCAGGCCATGTGCCATCAGATCGCGCCGGCTGTCCGGGACGGGGTGCAGGTAGCCATCGTCGTCGGCGGCGGCAACTTCTTCCGGGGCGCCGAGCTTCAGCAGCGCGGTATGGACCGGACGCGCGCCGACTACATGGGCATGCTCGGCACCCTGATGAACTGCCTCGCGCTGCAGGACTTCCTCGAGAAGGAGGGCATCGAGACACGCGTCCAGTCGGCCATCGCCATGACCCAGGTCGCCGAGCCCTACATTCCGCGACGGGCGATCCGCCATCTCCAGAAGGGGCGCGTCGTCATCTTCGGTGCCGGGGCGGGCATGCCCTACTTCTCGACCGACACGGTGAGCGCCCAACGCGCTCTCGAGATCGGGTGCGACGCCGTGCTCATCGCCAAGAACGGCGTCGACGGGGTCTACGACTCCGATCCGCGGCACAACCCGGACGCCAAGAAGCTGCACGTGGTGACCTTCGACGAGGCGCTCGCCGCCGGGCTCAAGGTCGTCGACGCCGCGGCCTTCGCCCTGTGCATGGAGAACAAGCTCCCGATGATCGTCTTCGGGATGGCAGGCGAGGGCAACATCACTCGGGCTCTGCTCGGTGAGAGGATCGGGACGCTGGTCACGAGCTCCTGAGCCACACCGCACACTCATACCATCCCTGACACCGAACCACCGGACGAGGAAGTACCGCGATGATCGACGAGACGATGTTCGAGGCTGAGGAGAAGATGGAGAAGGCGATCGAGGTCCTCAAGGAGGACTTCGCCGGGATCCGGACGGGACGAGCCAACCCCGGACTGTTCAACAAGCTCCTCATCGACTACTACGGGTCCCCGACGCCGCTGCAACAGCTCGCGTCCTTCCAGAACCCGGAGCCGCGGACCATCCTGGTCGTCCCGTTCGACAAGTCAGCCATGCACGCGATCGAGAAGGCGATCCGCGACTCGGATCTCGGCGTCAACCCAGCCAGCGACGGCCGTCAGATCCGGTGTGTGATGCCGGAGCTGACCGAGCAACGCCGCAAGGAGTACATCAAGCTGGCGCATGGCAAGGCGGAGGAGGCCCGGATCGCGGTGCGCAATATCCGCCGCAAGGCCAAGACCGATCTCGACCGGTTCGTCAAGGACGGCGACGTCGGTGAGGACGAGGGTAACCGCGCGGAGAAGGAGCTCGACCTGCTAACGAGGAAGCATACCGACCTCGTCGACGTACTGGTCAAGTCGAAGGAGGCCGAGCTCATCGAGGTCTGACCTCGATGTCCTCGTGACCATGTCCACGACCTCGCCCGGCTCCCCACCGAAGGTCCCCTCGCGGGCCGGGCGTGACCTCAAGGCGGCCATCGCCGTCGGTGTCGGGCTCGGCGCGCTCATCATCGCGACGCTCATGATCAACACGGCGCTCTTCCTCGTCGTGATCATGCTGGCGATCTCCGTTGCGGTGTGGGAGATCCGTGAGGCACTGCGCAACGCGGCCGTGGTGGCTCCCCTGATACCGGTGCTCATCGGGACCGTGGGCATGCTGTGGGCAGCCTACGTCTACGGCCCGGCGGCCCTGCTGCTGGCGTGGTGCCTGACGATGGCCGCGACGGTGGTGTGGCGGGCTGCTGGCCCCATCGACCGGGCCGGTAGGGACACCCTCGGAGGCATCTTCGCCGCGACGTACCCGCCCTTGTTGGCCGGGTTCGCCGCGCTGCTGCTCGCTCCGGAGGACGGGGCGGCCCGGGCCTTCGTCTTCCTCATCATCGCCGTGTGCAGCGATATCGGTGGGTATGCCGTCGGCGTGCTCTTCGGTAAGCATCCGATGGCGCCGTCGATCAGTCCCAAGAAGTCGTGGGAGGGCCTCTCCGGCTCGGTGCTCCTTTGTGTCGTGGCCGGCGCGGTGACCGTGCCCGTCTTCCTCGGCCGGGCATGGTGGATCGGTGTCCTGCTCGGTGTCGCCGTCGCGCTCTGTGCGACCATCGGTGACCTCATGGAGTCGGTCGTCAAGCGCGACCTCGGTGTCAAGGACATGTCCAACATCCTTCCGGGACACGGCGGGCTCATGGACCGCCTCGACTCACTCTTGGTCGTGGCCCCGGTCGTCTGGGCGGTCCTGACCCTGCTCGCCCCGCCCGTCGCCTGAACCGCAGCGGGACCGCGCTCGCCTCGATGACTGGGGTGAGCGGCATACGGGTCGGTGGGTGCGGATGAGCACACCTGCGAGAATGGCCCTGCCATGACTGAGACTTCCGTGCCGCTGCCCGCTCCGACGACCGCGCCGCCGGTGCCGGGCGCGCTGACCTTCGCCGCGCCGCGCCGCGGTAAGCCACCACAGCACCTCGCCGATCTCACGCCGGCCGGGCGCACGGCGGCCGTGCAGGCGCTGGGGCATGGGGGGTTCCGGGCCAAGCAACTCTCGAGGCACTACTTCGAACGGCTGGCCGTCGATCCCGACGACATGACCGACCTGCCCAAGGCCATCCGATCCGAGCTCGTCGCGCAACTGCTGCCGACGCTGCTCACCCCCATCGTGCAGCGCACTGCGGACGATGGCCAGACGCTCAAAGATGCCTGGCGCCTGCACGACGGGGCGGTCGTCGAGTCCGTGCTGATGCGCTATCCGGGCCGGGTGACGATCTGCGTCTCGAGCCAGGCGGGATGTGGGATGAACTGCCCCTTCTGCGCGACCGGTCAAGCGGGGCTGACCCGCAACCTGTCTGCCGCCGAGATCGTCGAGCAGGTCGTCCACGCGGCCCGGGCGCTGCGCAATGGCCGCCTCGCCGGCGGCGTGGGCAAGGAGCGCGAGGCGCCACTGCGCGTCAGCAATGTCGTGTTCATGGGCATGGGCGAGGCGCTCGCCAACTACAAGGCAACGATCGGCGCGATCCGCCGGATGACCGACCCGGCACCGGACGGCCTCGGGATCTCCGCGCGGGGAGTCACGATGTCGACCGTCGGGCTCGTTCCGGGCATCGACAGGCTGACCGCCGAGGGCATCCCCGTGACCCTCGCGCTCTCGCTGCACGCCCCCGATGACGAGCTACGCAACGAACTCGTGCCGATCAACACTCGCTGGTCGGTCGACGAGGCCATCGACGCGGCGCACCGCTACTTCGAGGCGACGAGGCGGCGGATCTCGATCGAGTACGCCCTCATCAGGGACATCAACGACCAGGGGTGGCGCGCAGACCTGCTTGGGGACAAGCTCAACGCCCGCGGTCGTGGCTGGGTGCACGTCAACCCCATCCCGCTCAACCCGACCCCCGGCTCCAAGTGGACGGCGTCGCGCCCCGGCGTCGAGCAGAACTTCGTCGAACGGCTGCGGGCGCACGGCATCCGCACGACGATCCGCGACACGCGTGGGCAGGACATCGACGGTGCCTGCGGCCAGCTCGCTGCCTCCACCGTCTGACGCTCCGAGCTTCGGCCCACCGGGATCGAAGTGTATAGGCGCGGCATCCGGCAGAACTCGCTGTCCCAGTCCTGCTGGCCGCGCTTGGCGACCAGCTTGCTGCTCAATGCAATTCCTGCCTGCGGTCATCCGAGTCCATGGCTGGTGCCACGCCGGGTGCAGCGGCCGTGCTGGGTCCTGAGATCGACCCCGATGACGTCGATCGTCCTCCGAGGTACGCGGCACGCACAATCGGGTCATCGGCCAACTCGTCTGCCGTGCCCTCGGCGATCACCCGCCCACGGTCCATCACCAGGACGTGGTCGGCGACCCGGAACGCGGCGCGGACGTTCTGCTCCACGAGCAGGACGGCGAGTCCTTGCTCGTCGCGGAGCCGGGCGAGGGTGGTGATGATCTCCCCGACCAGCCGTGGCGCGAGGCCGAGACTGGGCTCGTCGAGGACGATGACCGAAGGGTCGGCCATGAGAGCCCTGGCCATGGCGAGCATCTGCTGCTCTCCGCCGGAGAGGGCGCCGGCCATCAGGTTGATCCGGTCGGCCAGGCGAGGGAAGAGCGCCAGAGCATGTTCGCGTCGCCGCGCGTGCTGGCCGTCCTTGCGCCGCGTCCAACCGCCGAGGCTGAGGTTGTCATCGACGCTGAGCGACGGGAAGACGAGGCGGTTCTCCGGGACGTGCGCCAGCCCCTGTCGCGCGATCTGCTCCGCACTCGACGTGGTGATCTCTTTCTCGCCAAGCCGCACCCGGCCGGAGCGTGGGCGCAGCAGGCCGGAGACGGATCGCAGGAGTGTCGTCTTGCCGACGCCGTTCGCGCCGATCACGGCGACGAGCTGACCGGAGGACACCTCGAGGTCGACCCCGTGCAGCACCTGGAGACGGTCGTACGCCGCGGTGAGCCCCTCGACCTGCAGCCTGGTCATCCGCGCACCTCCTCGGCGGCTCGGCGCAGCACGAGGTCTGCATCATCGTCAGTGCCGAGATAGGCGGCGATGACCGCCGGGTGCTGCCGCACGTCATCGGGCGCTCCCTCCGCGATGAGGGTGCCATCATCGAGGACAGCGATCCGGTCGGCAAGGGCCATGACGGCGTCGACATCGTGCTCCACGAGGACGACGGCGATGCCCGCCTCGCGGGTCAGGCGCAGCAGGGCCGACAGTTCGTCCCGTTCCGGCCCGGACAGGCCTGCCATCGGCTCATCGAGCATCAGCAGCATCGGTGACATGGCCAGCGCGCGCGCGACCTCGACCTGACGTTGCCGGCCGAAGGAGAGGTCCTTCACCGGGCGATCCGTGTCGTCCTCCAGTCCCATGGCGGCCACCGCTGCGCGGGCACCGCGCTCGATGTCGCGTTCCTCGCGGGGGGCAAGGGACAACAAGCCCCGCAGCAGGCCCGCATGTGACCGGAGGTGACGGGCCACGGCCACATTGCCAAGGACGGTGGTGCTCCCGAAGACCTGGAGGTTCTGGAAGGTTCGGGTGGCCCCCAGCTTCGCGATGACGTGCGGTCGCCGGCCCTCGACCCGCTGACCGCGAACCTCGACGGAGCCGGCCGTGGGGGCGAGAACGCCGCTGATCATGTTGAAGCAGGTGGTCTTGCCCGCGCCGTTGGGGCCGATGAGCCCAAGGATCTCGCCGGACCGCACGTCCAGGTCGACGTTGCTCACCGCGGTGACCCCGCCGTAGCGCTTGGTCAGTCCGCGAACCCGCAGCACCGGGGTGCCGGGCTCGGGAATGAGCGAGCGGTCGAGGACGCCGCTCAGAGTACGCTCGGCCGACGGCGGCTGCTCGCGGTCGCCACCTGCCTCTGGCCGGTCACCGGTCCGGCTCACCGGGGCGGTGACCGGCGACCGATGGGTC
>JAKDLQ010000299.1 GCA_030452775.1 Micrococcales bacterium
GCTGGGGAGGAGCCGCTGTGCCCGGCATGCAGCCAGCGCAGGGCGCATCCGTTCGGCATGGCTCTCCCCCCCGAGGCCCTGGCGCGGCTCGACCCTGAGGTGGTCCGCTCCCTGGGCTACCAGCCCGCCACCGTGCCTGACTTGCCGCCGGAGCCCGCCGAGCCGACCTAACGTCTGCTGCGGGAGCGCGGGTCGCCAAGCGCCGCTCTCAGGTAGTCACGACCGGTCTCGGCCGACAGGAACCCCAGCAGCATCCGCCCGACGGATCGGGTGAGGCTCGCCATCCCGTCCTGCGCGAGCGACGTCGCCACTGGCGGCAGCGTCTGGCCCAGGACACTGTCGACCCGCTCCCGCTGGCGGGCCCGCAGCGCCTTGCCGTCCTCGTCGTCGCCGCGGGACCAGGCTTGCGCTTCGCGATGGCACAGCCCAGCGAGCTCTCGCATCGGACCGGCGAGGTCCGGACCGTCCGCGAGCAGGTCCGCATGGTCCTGGCGTAGGCGCGCCAGGTCATCGCCGTGGCTGCGACGGCCGGCACCGCGAGCATGCGTCTCCAGACTCATCAGCGGAGCGAGCACCATCGACGAGTCGGGTCCGAGCCACTCGGTCGCCTCGCGCAACATCAGGGCCACCGTGCCATCGCGCAGCCCGTCGATGAGGACCTCGTCCGGTTCGCTGACCAGGGCGGCAAGCGCCTCCCATCCACCGGCGCGGGCATCTGCCGTCCGGGCGATGCGCTGGCGGGCCTTGGCCATCGCCTCCTCGGCCGAGCGTGGTTGTCGCACGATCGGATCGGGCAGCGGTTGGATGGAGCCGCTTGCCGGTTGGTCGGGCATGGGGAACAGATCCTCGGTCGTGGGGCTCCTCGGTCGCGGGGCGCTTCTCACCGATCCTAATCGCGCCGTCACATCGAGGCACTCGACCGCTCGAGCTCTCACCGACATCTCACCGACGTCCTGACACGATCTCAACGGCCAGAGCCCCGGCCCTGTTTCGTATCAGATCCGGTGTCTCACAGCACTGATGCATGACGGCAGGGCGGAGTAACCTGCTGGGGAGGATTCGGGGCCGGCATGAGCACTGACTACCTGGATTTCGACATCGCCATCGGCAAGGGGCCGACGGGCTATCTTACGCGCGTCGTGTCATCGCCTGCCGGGTGCGCCGAGGTGCCGTTCGTGCTGCCCTTCGAGCCGACCGAGCTGGCCCAGTTCATGGTCGCGGTCGGCCCGCCGCGAGTCGCTTCGCGCCGGCTCGTTCCCGTCGCGACCCGACTGCCCGACGTCAGGGACTACGGGACCCGACTCGGAGCCGCGCTGCTGTCCGGGCCGGTCGGTGACACGTTCAGGGCGAGCCTCGCCGCCAGGGGCACCGCCAACCTCCGGGTCCGGCTGAATCTCGACGAGACGCCCGAGCTGCGGCCCATCCCGTGGGAGTACCTCTACGACCAGCCGCTCGCACGCTTCCTCACCCTCTCCAGCGAGACTCCGGTCGTGCGGCTCGTCGACGCGGTCGAGCGCCCACCCCCCGTGACGGTCGAGGCGCCCCTGCGCATCCTCGTGATGATCGCCAGCCCCAGCGACCTGCCGAGCCTCGCCGTCGATCGTGAGGAACAGCTGCTCCGGGCGACGACCGCCGACCTGGTCAAGCGCCACCAGCTCGAGCTCACGGTGCTCAGAGACGCCGAGGCGAGCCTCAGCGCTCTGCAGCTGGCCCTCCTCGAGCCCTACCACGTCTTCCACTTCATCGGGCATGGCGGCTTCGACACCGAGGCACAGCACGGGGTGCTCGCGCTCGAACGTCCCGATGGCACCGCCCATCGCGTCGACGGAGACCGGCTCGGAACGCTGCTGCACGACGCCAGCCTCCTCCAACTCGCCGTCCTCAATGCCTGCGAGGGGGCTCGCAGCTCCGGCCACGACGCCTTCTCGGGCGTCGCCCAAGCCCTCGTCCGACAGGGGCTGCCCGCGGTGGTCGGCATGCAGACCGAGATCTCGGATCGCGCTGCCCTGGTGTTCACCCACGAGCTCTACGCCTACCTCACCCGCGGGCTGCCGATCGACGCCGCGATCTGCGAGGTCCGCAAGGCCATGGCGATCTCCGACGAAGCCGCTGAGTGGGGAACGGCGGTGCTGCTGCGTTCCGGCGCCGAGCAGCCCTTCACCTTCCCCTTGGCCACCACTGCACCGGAGTCCGCGCCGAAGCCCGAGGAGCGCTGGACCGCGTTGTACGAGGGCGCTCAGGGCGCACTCGCGGCGCAGAGCCCGGACACAGCCCTTCCCATGCTCGAACAGCTCGCGGTCGAGCACCCCGACTACGAGGACGTGACGCAGCTCCTCGAACG
>JAKDLQ010000300.1 GCA_030452775.1 Micrococcales bacterium
ACGCCTACGGCAAGTTCGCCCGCGTCGTGCTCGGCACCAACGACATCGACTTCCGGGCCAGGCCGCACTCGGATGAGGAGACCGCTTTCCTCATCGAGCATGTCGTCGCCACCGGGCCCCAGGGCGGCGCCGTGACCTACGCCGACCTCGAGCACGCGAAGACCGTTCTGCTCGTCGGTTTCGAGCCTGAGGAGGAGAGCCCGATCGTCTTCCTGCGCCTGCGCAAGGCGTTCCGGCGCACCAAGACCGTGGTGTATGCCGTCGCGCCGATGCCCACGCGTGGCCTCACCAAGGTGGGCGGCTCGCTCATCCCGGCGGCGCCTGGTCAGGAGGCCGCGCAGCTACGTGACCTGCGCTCCAGCGAGGTCGGCGGCGCGGCGCTCGATGCGCTCGACGAGGACGGCATCATCCTCGTCGGCGAGCGGCTCGCGACCTCGCCCGGCGCCCTCGCCGCTGCCGCCGACCTGGCCGCCGCCACCGGCGCGCGCCTCGCGTGGGTCCCGCGGCGGGCAGGGGAGCGCGGCGCACTCGAGACCGGTGCACTCGCAGATCTGCTCCCCGGTGGGCGCCCGGTCGCAGATGTCGCCGCCCGCGGCGAGGTCGCCGCAGTCTGGGAGGTCAACGCGCTGCCCGGGACGCCCGGCCGGGACACCACCGGGATCATTGCCGCGGCAGCCGCCGGCGACCTCGATGCGCTCGTCGTCGGCGGACTCGACCCGGCCGACCTGCCCGGCTCGCTGGCCGGGGCGGCCGGGGAGGCGCTGGAGAAGGCCTTCATCGTCTCGCTCGAGCTGCGCGAGTCCGCGGTCACCGCCGCGGCCGACGTCGTCCTGCCAGTCGCGTCCCAGTCCGAGAAGCCCGGCTCCTACGTCAACTGGGAGGGACGTGTCCGCGAGTTCGAGGAGGCCCTGGTGAGCAACGCGGTCAGCGACCACCGAGCGTTGGACATGCTCGCCGGTGAGATGGGCCATTTCCTCGAGACCCGCACCGTCCGCGAGATCCGGGACCAGTTCGAGGTGCTCGGGCCGTGGTCCGGCGCTCGAGGCCTCCCTGGCAGCACGGCCGCTGCCGCCGCGGCGCCCTCACATCCGCTGTCGGCCCTGCCGAGCGGGCCGGGGGATCTCGTCCTTGCGACATGGGCCACCCTGCTCGATGCCGGCCGGATGCAGGACGGTGAGCCGTTCCTCGCCGGCACGGCGCCTGCGACGCTCGCTCGCCTGTCCCCCGCCTCCGCCGCGAGGCTCCGGGTCGGCGACGGAGATCTGGTCACCGTCACGGCAACAGCACAGCCCCTCGGCCGCGTGACGGCGCCGGTCGCCGTCACCGCGGGCATGATCGATGGCGTCATCTGGCTGCCGACCAACGCCAAGGACTGCAAGGTCAGGGCCGGGCTCGGCGCGGAAGCGGGGGATCGCGTCTCGGTCACACCTGTCTCGGCCACGTCGACGGGAGGTGTGGCGCGATGAGCCTCAGCGTGACGGCATACGGCCTCGGGGCCTCGCTGGCGAGCACGACGGACAACCCGGTTGCCGACTTCAGCGACACCCCTTGGTGGATCGCCGTGATCAAGGCGCTCGGCATCTTCGTCTACCTGTTGCTCTCCACGCTGCTGGTCATCTGGTTCGAGCGGCGCGTCATCGGCCGGATGCAGCAGCGTCCCGGGCCCAACCGCAACGGCCCCTTCGGGCTGCTCCAGACGCTCGCCGACGGCATGAAGCTGATGCTCAAGGAGGACATTACGCCGGAGAAGGCAGACAAGATCGTCTACCGCACCGCGCCGATCATCACCGCGACGATGGCCTTCGTCGCCTTCTCCATCATGCCGCTCGGCGGGACCGTCTCGATGTTCGGGCACGAGACACCGCTGCAGTTGACGGATGTACCGGTCGCGGTGCTCCTGGTGCTGGCGGTGGCCGGGGTCGGCGTCTACGGCATCATCCTCGCGGGCTGGTCGTCGGGATCGACCTATCCGTTGCTCGGCGGTCTGCGCTCGACCGCCCAGCTCATCTCCTACGAGATCGCCATGGGATTAGCGCTCGTCGCGATCTTCCTCTACAGCGGCTCGATGTCGACCTCTCAGATCGTCGCGGCCCAGAGCTCGCTGTGGTACATCCTGCCGGCGTTCTTCTCCTTCGTGGTCTATGTCATCACCATGGTCGGCGAGACCAACCGGCTCCCGTTCGACCTCGCCGAGGGCGAGGGCGAGCTCACCGGTGGCTTCCACACGGAGTACTCGGCGATGAGCTTCGCGATGTTCTTCCTCGGCGAGTACATCAACATGTTCACCGTCTCGGCGCTCG
>JAKDLQ010000301.1 GCA_030452775.1 Micrococcales bacterium
GTCTCCACATCGGCCAGGTCGGAGCTGCGTGCGGCACCGCGGAGCAGTTCACTGACCTTGCGCACGGCGGTTGCGGCGGCGACGCGCGGGCGCCGCAACGGCGCCTGTGGGTAGACCATCGCGGCCACGAGCGCCACCCCGCCGCCAACGAGTGCGTCGGTCCATCGCGTGAACCCCTGACCGGGCTGTGGCACCAGCGTCGTGACGACGATGCTCTGCACGGCCGCCTGGGTGATGAGCAGACGCCCGCTGTCGAGCAGGACCGCGAGCGCCATCGACACGAGGACCACGAGCGTGACCTGCCACGGCCCCGTGCCGACGACCCGGACGAACAGGTCAGCGGTGAAAATGCCCACGGCCACCCCGACGGCCACCTCGACGACGCGACGCAGACGCTGGCCGTACGACATGCCCAGGCAGATCACCGCGACGATCGGTGCGAAGAAGGGGGTGTGATGTTCAAGCACGGCGGTGGCGAACCACCAGGCGACGCCTGCCGCAACAGCGCTCTGCACGAGGAAGAAGCTGCTGGTCCGAAGCCGGGCCATCCGGCTGCGCATCGACAGCCGGCTCCGGTCCCAGGCTCGGTCGAGTGCGTCGATGACGGGGGCATCGCTTCTCAGGTAGTCATCCACGACCAGCCACCTTAAGGTCCTCGGGTTTCACAGCCCATTGTGACGGGCGTGTCGCCCTGCGGCGGGCCTTGCCGGCGCCGGTCTTGCCTGCCGCCGGGAACGATCTAGAGGTGATCTAGAGGTGCGGGAACCAGATGGCGATCTCGCGGGCTGCGGACTTGGGCGAGTCGGAGCCGTGCACGACGTTCTGCTGGACCTCTCCGCCCCAGTCCCGGCCCAGGTCGCCGCGGATCGTGCCGGGCGCGGCCTTGGTGGGATCGGTCGCGCCGGCGAGGGACCGGAAGCCGGCGATGCAGTCCTGTCCCTCGATCACGGCAGCCGTCACCCGTCCCGAGCACATGAACTCGACGAGTCCCTCGTAGAACGACTTCCCCTGGTGCTCGACATAGTGTGCGGCGAGCTGCTCGCGGGTCGGGGTGAGGACGGCGAGGTCGACGAGCAGGTAGCCCTTCGACTCGATCCTACGCAGCACCTCCCCGGAGAGGCCACGCCTGAATCCATCAGGCTTGACGAGGACGAGGGAACGTTCGATGCTCACTCGGTCACCCTATCGGTGCCCGTGTCCTCCCCCGTCTCGGCCGCACCCGTGCTGGCACGAGCCGCCTGCTCGGTGTCGATCCTGGCGCCAAGCACGAGGCAGGCCACCCACAGGCCGAGGAAGATGAGCCCGACGGCGAGCATCATCGGCAGCACCGCGGCCGAGGCGAGCGTCAGCAGCTGCACCCCCCAGCCGATGGTGACCCCCCAGGGGCGTCGCATCAGGCCCGCTGCGACGATGCAGACCACGGCGAGCCCGGTGCCCACCGCGAGGTAGATGGCTGACCGGTCGTGGTCGGGGCCGCTCGCCGCGAGCGCGCGCGCCACGAGGGCACCGAAGAAGACGATGATGGACTGGCCACCGAGCACGGTGGCCAGCATCCGCCGGGTGAACTTGCCCGTCGTTCCATAGACCATCAGGGCGCGCATCAGATGTTCTGGTCCGGATCCCAGGTGCGGATGATGGCCGTGGCCTCGGCGTCGCTCGCCCCGGTGGCGTCCGCGTAGAGTGCCCGGGCCTCCTCTCGCCGGCCATCGCGGACGAGAGCGCTGATCCGCAGGCACGCCTCTTGAGTGAGCGATCCCTGCGAGGCGGCCCTACCCGCGGTCCGTGTCCCCTGGCCGGTCACGTACCAGCCGTCGACGGCGCGCCTGGCGTCGGCGAGCGGGGCCCCGGTGGCATCGCGATAGAGCTTGATGGCGTTGACCTTGTGACCGGCAGCGATCTCCTCGGCGACGGCCGCGCGCGCTCTCGGCGTGAGGTCGTTGAGCGAACGCTCGCGGTCGCGGCGCCCAACGACGCGGCCGTAGACGACCATGACGACGACGATGAGGGCGAGGATGAGGACCAGTCTCGCGATGGGCGGCATTGGCCAAGCCTACGGGGCGTCTCGGGGCAGGCCCGCCCCTGGTGGGCCGCAGCGGCAGGCGAACGGATAGGCCTCGCAGGCGGGTCGCCCCAAGCCATGCCGTATGCCGCTCACCGCGCGCCGCTCTCGACGTCGAGACGGTTCGCGAGTCAGGTCGCGAGTCCGGTCGCGAGTCCGGTCGCAGGTCCGGTCGCGAGTCAGGTCGC
>JAKDLQ010000302.1 GCA_030452775.1 Micrococcales bacterium
GGCACGGTGAAGGCCCACTTGTCGATGTGGTTGGCGTAGTCGGCCGGGGTGAGGACCTCGGACTCGTCGACGTAGTCGACACCGAGGCTCTGCAGGACCTGTGCCTCGACGAAGTGACCGATCCGTGCCTTGGCCATCACGGGGATGGAGACCGCCTCGATGATGGCGTCGATCATGTCGGGGTCGCTCATCCGCGACACCCCGCCCTGGGCGCGGATGTCGGCGGGCACCCTCTCGAGCGCCATGACGGCGACGGCGCCCGCGTCCTCGGCGATCGTGGCCTGCTCGGGGGTGACGACGTCCATGATGACGCCGCCCTTCAGCATCTCCGCCATGCCCCGCTTGACGCGCGTGGTGCCAGTGCCGGTATGCGCCGACGCCAGCGGCGAGTCCTGCGAGGGCGTGGTGGGGGTCTCGGTAGTGCTCACGGTGTCCTGCTTTCTTGTCGTGCGATGGATCAAGGGTAGGCCCGTTCGCTGGGTCCTCGGAACTCGGCCGCGCCGACACCGAACTACGTGACCAGGTGCGCCGGCAGCTCGTCGTTGAACTCGACGGTGGCCGGCATAGGGGTGTGCCCGGCGAGGCGAAAGACGCGAACGACCCACGTGCGGCGGACCCGGCGGACGTCGGTCACCGCGTCGTTGTGGAAGCGCCGGGCGAGCTGGACCCGCGTGCACGTCGAGGTGAGGCGAGCCAGATACTCCTCGCCCAAGTCTCCACGCGCGAGGAGTCCGTCCACGACATCAGGCGCCAATGCGATGTCGAGGGCATCGGTCAGGTCGTTCTCCACGATTTCACGGGCCTCGCCCGCGGTCTGCGACGTCTCGAGCGTCTGGGCAGCGGCCCCGGCGAGAATGAGTGCGGTGGCGCCGTCGAGCAGCCCACTGTTGGCGAGCTCGACCGAGGCCTCGGCGCGACGGACCAACTGGGCGTCGAGCGCGGCCAGGGTGCCGGTGAGGCGGACGTGGAGCCGGTCGAGGCGGGCCGCCGAGTAGGAGAGATACCAGGCGATCGCCACGAGGACGAACAGCGCCGCAAAGATCCAGGACAGTGGCTCGCTCATGCGCGGCCCCCTCCGACGCCGCCGCGCAGGAAGCGGGTCCATCGGGTCTGCGGCTCCAGCTGGGCCAGCCGATGACCGTCGATGACCGTCTCGTAGACCGCCGTGATCTGGCTGGCGACGACGGACCAGTCGAACAGCCTGGCGCGGACCTGACCGGCGGCCGCGAGCTCGGCGCGCCGCTGCGGACGAGCGAGCAGCTCCACCAGCGTGCGGGCGAGATCGGCCGGCTCCTCGTTGCGGAAGAGCTCCCCGCACGCCCCGGCGTCAAGGACGCGGGAGAAGGCCGCCAGGTCGCTGGCGAGGACGCAGGCCCCCGCCGACATCGCCTCGATGAGGATGATGCCGAAGCTCTCGCCTCCGGTGTTGGGCGCGACGTACACGTCGACCGAGGCGAGGAGCGAGGCCTTGTCCGGCTCACTCACCGTTCCGAGGAACTCGCATCGATCCGCGACGCCTGGAGGCATCCGCGACCTCGCTTCTGCTGGGTCGCCCGGCCCTGCGACGAGGATGCGCAGGCCGGGGACGTGGTGGAGCACGTCCGGAAGGGCTGCGGCCAAGACCGGCAGGCCCTTGCGTGGCTCCCCTATCCTTCCGAGGAAGGCGATGGTCGGGCGTTCGAGCGTGCCGACCCACTCCGGCCGTGGCTGCGCCGACGCGAAGCGGTCGACGTAGACGCCGTTGGGGATGACCACCGCATCGCCTCCGACGTGGGTGGTGACGGTGCGCCGGGCATCTTCGCTGACGGCGATCCGTCCGGCGATCTTCTCCAGGCCCGGACGTACGAGCGGGTAGGCCGTCTGCATCGTGCGTGATCGGAGGATCGAGGTGTGGAAGGTCGCGACGATGGGACCTTCCGCGGCCATCAGCGCGAGGAAGCTGACGCTCGGCGTGACCGGTTCGTGCAGATGCAGCACGTCGAACTCGCCGCGGTCGAGCCATCGACCGACCCGCGCGGCGGTCACCGGCCCGAAGTTGAGCCTGGCGACCGAGCCGTTGTAGCGCACCGCGGTGGCCTGGCCGGCCGAGACGACGTAGTCGGGTAGGGGCGTGCCTGCCGCGTCCGCCTCGTCGCCGTCGGTCGGGGCGAGCACGGAGACCGTGTGCCCCTCATCGATGAGGTGGTCGGCGAGGTCCCGTACGTGAAACTGCACCCCGCCCGGCACGTCGAAACTGTACGGGCAG
>JAKDLQ010000303.1 GCA_030452775.1 Micrococcales bacterium
GAGGCGGGGGCCCGGCGTGCCGTCATGGGGCTCGGTGTGAGATCGGCATAACCTCCCCCAGTGACCGAACGCTACGGCTCCGACGTGCTCTCCGGCGACTGGCGCAAGCCTGCGCGCGGGCGGTCGACACCGGTGGAGGCCGAGATCGGGCTGGTCGTCGAGGACGTCGAGACCGGCTGGGTCGGCGCTGTCGTCCGGGTCGAGAAGGCGGGCGGCATGCAGGTCGTGCACCTCGAGGACCGCCGCGGTCGCACCAGGGCCTACCCGCTCGGCCCCGGCTATCTCATCGACGGCAGGCCGGTCATCCTCACCTCGCCCAGGGCCGCGGCCAACGCTGCGATCGCTGCGGCCCGCGCGGCCGAGTCCAGGACGGCGAGCGGATCGGTCGCGGCGCCGGAGGCCAGGGCACGGATGGCGAGCGGCTCCCGCATCTATGTCGAGGGGCGCCACGACGCCGAGCTCGTCGAGAAGGTCTGGGGCGATGACCTGCGCATCGAGGGCGTCGTCGTCGAGATGATGAATGGCGTCGACGACCTCGCGGGGGTCATCGCTGACTTCCGGCCCGGTCCGGGGCGGCGGCTCGGCGTGCTCGTCGACCACCTCGTCCCGGGCACCAAGGAGGCCCGGATCGTCGAGCAGGCGCGGGCGCTGCCCGGTACCGGCGCCCACGTCCTCGTGCTCGGTCATCCCTATGTCGACATCTGGCAGGCGGTCCGACCGGAACGGCTCGGCGAGGCGCGGTGGCCGGTCATCGCGCGCGGCCAGTCCTGGAAGCACGGCATCTGCGCCGAGCTCGGCTGGCCCCACGACACCCAGGCCGACATCGCCCGGGCGTGGCAGCGGATTCTCGGCACCGTGCGCACGTACGCGGACCTCGAGCCGGCCCTGCTCGCCGCCGTCGAGGAGCTCATCGACTTCGTCACCGCCCCCTGACCGAACTGGGACCCGGTCAGCTCGCCGGGTCGTGTCGGTCACGAGGCTCTCCTTGGCTGTCAGGCCGATCGAGGGGCGAGCAGCCGATGCACGACGGTGTCGGCGAGCAGCCGGCCGCGCCGGGTGAGGACGACCCGCGCCTCGGCGTTCGCCGCCCCGACCGCCGCCGCGCCCCCGACCGCGGCCTCGCTCTCGACCAGGCCGTCGGCGACGAGGCCGGCCACGGCCGACCGGCCGGGGGCTCGAAGCTCGTGGACCGGCAGGCCCCCGGCGAGGCGGATCCCAAGCAGCACCCGCTCGTCATAGCGCTGCTCATCGGTGAGCGTCTCGCGCGCCCGGGCGGGCGAGACGGCGGAGTGCAGCCGAGCGGCATACGCGCTGGGGTGCTTGACGTTCCACCAGCGCACCCCACCGATGTGGCTGTGTGCACCCGGCCCGATCCCCCACCAGTTCTGCCCCTCCCAGTAGGCGATGTTGTGCCGGCATCTCGTCGCCTCCGAGCGGGCCCAGTTGCTCACCTCGTACCACCCGAACCCCGCCGCGGCCAGGACCTCGTCGGCGAGCTCGTACTTGTCGGCCTCGTCGTCGTCCTCCGGCATCGCGACCACGCCGCGGCGCACCTGGGCCGCGAGCCTGGTCCCGTCCTCGACGACGAGCGCGTAGGCCGAGATGTGGTCCGGCTGCAGCGCGACGGCGAGCTCGAGGCTGCGCCGCCAGTCGGCGAGCGACTCCCCCGGTGTGCCGTAGATGAGGTCGAGGCTGACCTGCAGACCGGCCGTCCTGGCGCCCTCCACCGCGCGCGCGACGTTGGCCGGGTCGTGCGTGCGCTCCAGGGTCGCGAGCACATGCGGCGCCGCGGACTGCATGCCCAGGGAGACCCGGGTGTAGCCGCCCTCGGCGAGCTCCGCCAGCGACTCGGCCGTCACCGAGTCGGGGTTCGCCTCGGTGGTGATCTCCGCATGCGGGTCGAGACCGAACCGCTGCCGTATGCCGCCGAGCACCCTCACGAGGTCCCGTGACCTCAGCATCGTCGGAGTCCCCCCGCCGATGAAGACAGTCGACACAGGCGGCGCCTGGCCGCCGAAGGCCTGGCCGCCGAAGGCCTGGCCGCCGAGAACCCGGCAGGCCAGGTCCAGCTCGCGGGTCGCGGCGTCCGCGTACGTGTCGATGCCGAGGCTGGCGCCCGGTCCGCCGAGCTCCCGCAGGGTGTAGGTGTTGAAGTCGCAGTAGCCGCACCGCACGGAGCAGAACGGGACGTGGACGTAGATCCCGAGGTCGCTCGATGCCAAACCGGCGCGGGCGCC
>JAKDLQ010000304.1 GCA_030452775.1 Micrococcales bacterium
TGATGAGTGAGCACACCCCGACCGGCTCGTGCACGACCCGGCTGACGATGTCGGCGCGGCCCGTGTCCACCACGCGCCCGCTCTCGGCACCGGCGAGGCCGGCGAAGTGCCGGAACACCGAGACGATGTCATCGACGTCGTACTCGGACTCGACGAGGCGTTTGCCGGTGTCCAGGGTCTCGAGCCGGGCCACGTCGGCCTTGTCGCGCTCAAGCAGGTCCGCCAGCCGGTGCAGCAGGGCGCCGCGTTCGAGGGAGGAGGTCGCCGGCCACGGCCCGCCGTCGAAGGCGCGGCGGGCGGCGCGCACGGCAGCCTCGGCGTCGACGGGCCCGCCCTCGGCCACCGTGGCGACATGGCTCCCGTCGGCCGGGCAGTGGATCTCTCGCGTCGCGCCGTCGGTGGCGTGCGACCAGGTCCCATCGATGAAGAGTTCGCTCACTGGGCCGCTCCTCGGCTCGAATCTCGGGCCGGTGCGCCAACGAACGAGCACCAGCGGCGTGGCCCTGCGCCTGTGCTGCGGCGACGCAGGGGTGTGGCGGCGAACGTCGAGGCCCACCGCGCCAGTCAGTCTTACCGCTCACCGATCGAGCGTCAAGGGCGCCGCGTGGCCGTATGCCGCTGCGCTCGCTGCCGCGGATCAGGCCGCGTGCTCCAGCGCCAGCAGGGTCGATTTGGCCTCGAGCCCGCCGAGGTAGCCGCCGAGGGTGCCATCGCTGCGCAGCACCCGGTGACACGGCACAATGACCGGCAGCGGGTTGGTCGCGCACGCGCTGCCGACTGCGCGGACGGCGGTGGGGCGGCCGACCAGGCGGGCGACCTCCTGGTAGCTGCGCGTCGTGCCGTACCCGATGTGCGGCAGGTACTCCTGCACAACCTGCCGGAAGCCACCGGAGAGGGAGAAGTCGAGCGGGAGGTCGAACTCGGTCCGGTGCCCGGTGAAGTACTCGTCGACCTCACGGGCGGCCACGTCGAGCCGAGCCGGGGAGCGCAGGATCCGGGCGCCGATCCGGTCGGCCAGGCTCGCGAGCACCCGGTCGAGGTCCTCGAGCTCGAAGGCGACTCGGACGAGCCCTCGCTCGGTGGCGGCGAGCAGCAGCGTGCCGACCGGGCTGTCGATCGTGACGTAGGCGGCGTCGACCAGCCCCTCGTGCCACGCGGTGCCCTCGAGCCGCTCGTGCAGGGACTCCAGTCGCCGGGGTGAGGGCTCGGCCATCGCGGCGAGGGCGGCGAGAGGCTGATCACCGGCCGAGTCGGGGGTCGGTGAGGTCGCGTCCGTCGCAGTCTCCTTGGCGCCCTTGTCGATGCTGCTCGTGCTGCTCATGCTGGTATTCATCGGGTGGCTCCTTCCTGGCCCGCGAGGCGGGCATACGCGGTCCGTAGTGATCTGACGCCGTCAGCGGCGGCGCGGCGGGCGGCCTCGGGGGTGCCGCCGAGGATGCCCGCGACCTGCCGGTAGGGCAGCCCCGCGAGGTAGTGGTAGGCGATCGCCTGGCGTTGCTTGTCGGGCAGGCGCCGCACGGCGGTCCACAGGTCATGGTCGGTGGCGTCGGGCTGCCCGAGGCTCGAGTGCTGCTCGGGGAGGTCCTCGGTCGGGACGGCATGCCGGGCGCGTGCCCTGGTGACGTCGATCGCCTTGCGGTGGGCGATGGTGACGAGCCACGCCTCGACGTTGGCGTCGACGGGGAGGTCCGGGTAGGCGCGCAGCGCGGCGAGGAAGGTCTCGGACCAGGCGTCCTCGGCGTCCGCGTGGGGGCCCAGGACGGCCCGGCAGACACGGAGCACCATCGCGCCGTGCTCGGACACGACCCGCTCGAATGGCTGTTTCACGGTCATCACCTCGAAGACGCCCCAGGACACCGATCCGTGAGGTCGGTCCTTCGACCACTGTCCCAGCCCACTGCGGCGTAGCGGCCACCAGCCCGTATGCCGCAGTGCCTCCATGCAGGTTCTCGGCCCGATAGCCCGAGCTCCGGCCCAGGCCGCCCCGAAGGGATCCGCCGAGGGCCGGGACCGGCCACGCAGCGGTCAAGAAGACAACAGTCTGACCACCACCTCCGAGGGTGTGATCGCAAGCTGTGGTCCCACACGGCGGCGCTCTGGGGTGATCACATCGTCAGGTGTTGGCTGCTGCTCATGGTGGGTTGGTTGGTTGGTTGCTGTCGCGGGACCGTTGTCAGTGCTCGAACGTATGATCGGGTCATGAGCAGCGCAGGAGC
>JAKDLQ010000305.1 GCA_030452775.1 Micrococcales bacterium
TCCCGGAGCCCGACTGGGCCAGGTCTGCGCCCCGCATCCTCGCGACGATGGTGGCCGGGCTGATCGCACCGACGAGGAAGGCCGCAGTCACCCCCACGGCCCAGGCGAGGACCGTCCGCGTCACAACGGGCCGGCCGGCGCCGCCGGCTCGTTCGGGCGTGGCGACACAGCGATGGCGACCGTTCCGGGGCCGACGTGAGCGCCGACGACCGCTCCGAGCTCGACGAGCCGGACCTCGCGGACATCCGGCAGCGCCTGCAGCCGTTCGGCCATGCGGGGGCCCCGGTCCCCGGCGTCGAGATGGTGGACGGCGACGTCTGCGGCCACGCCCCCGGAGCGGAGGCCCTCGGCCACCATCGTCTCGATCCGGGCGATGGCACGGGCGGAGGTGCGCACCTTCTCGACCGGCACGATCCGGCCGCCGCGCACCGTGAGGATCGGCTTGATCGCGAGCGCCGATCCCAGCAGCGCGGCAGCGGCCCCGATCCGGCCGCCCCGTCGCAGGTGCTCCAGGGTGTGCACGTAGAAGAGCACGCTCGATGGAGCGATCCGCTCCCGCACGGCAGCGGTCACCGCTCCGATGGAGCCGCCCGCGACATCACCTGCGCCCGGCGTGCCCGCGGCGCTCGCCTCGGCGCCGGCGATGACGGCGAAGCCCATGGCCATCCCGATCGTCTCGCTGTCGATGACCTCGACCGGCACGGGTGACTCGGTGGCGGCGAGCCGCGCCGCCTCCACGGTGCCGGACATCTGCCCCGACAGGTGCACCGAGACGATCCCGGTCGCGCCTTCGCCCGCGAGCCGGGTGTACACCTCGGCGAAGGCCTGCGGCGTCGGCCTCGAGGTCGTGACGATCGTGTACTCGCGCAACGCGGCTGCGACCTCGTCCGGGGTGATGTCACGCCCCTCGATCCGGTCTCGTCCACCGACGACCACGTGCAGTGGCACCACTTCGATGCCGTGCTGCCGCGTCAGGTCGTCCGGCAGGTATGCCGTTGAGTCCGTGACCAGTCGAATCGTCACCTCCGGCTCCTTCCGCCGTCCGTCGTCTATCTTCTGCCGTGGCGATCCAAACTACCGGTCCGGCAGGGGTCAGAGACCGACCGACCCCTGCATGATCCCGCCGTCGACGAAGACGGTGGTCGAGGTGATGTAGCCGGCCTGGTCGGACGCGAGGAAGGCAACGGTCTGCCCGATCTCCTCAGGCTTGGCCACGCGCCCGATCGGGATCGCCGCGTTGAGCGCGGCCAGGGCCTCGGGGTCGGTCGTGGTCGCGATGTTGATGGGCGTATCGACCGCGCCAGGCCCGACAGAGACCACCCGGATCCCGTGCGGCCCGAGCTCGACGCCGGCGTTGCGCGTCAGCATCCGCATCCCGCCCTTGCTCACGCAGTAAGGCGCGTTGCCGGGCATCGGCCAGTCCTCGTGGACCGAGGAGATGTTGACGATGACGCCGCCGTCCCCCTGGGCGATGAACTGCTTGGCGGCGACCTGGCTGCCGAAGAAGGCGGACTTGAGATTGACGGCGAGGACCTTGTCGAAGTCGGATTCGGTCGAGTCGAGCAGCGAGGTCCGGGTCTCGATGCCAGCGTTGTTGACCCAGACGTCGATCCGGCCGTATGCAGCGACGGCCGTGTCGCAGAGCTTCTGCAGGTCGGCGATCTTGCTGACGTCCGCCTCGACGCTGATCGCCTCGGACCCTTCCTCGGTGATCTCGTCATCGAGGTCCTGTGCCGCCTCGGGATCGGCCACGTAGTCGATGACGACCTTGGCGCCCTCGAGCGCGACGGCGTCGCAGATCGCTGCGCCGATTCCGCTGTTGCCTCCGGTGACGATGATGACCTTGTCCTTGAGGAGCAGCACGATCACGTTCCTTTCGCTGGTGGTGGACAGGTGACGATGAGATGGGCGACGAGCGCCGTCCATCCGGTCTGGTGGGAGGCGCCGAGCCCTTGCCCGCTGTCTCCGTGGAAGTACTCGCTGAAGGTCGGGTGGCCGCTCCAGAGCGGACCGGTGCCGTGGTCGCGCTGGTCACCGGGGCGCCGCCCATCGGCCCCGGGCCGGAAGAGGGCGACGAGTCGGCGCTCCAGCTCGTCCGAGACCGCGGTGAGGGTGAGGCGTCGACCCGAGCCGCTGGGCATCTCGACGGTGAAGTCGTCCCCGAGCCCGACCGCGTGGATCCGCAGGGCCTTGACGAGCAGC
>JAKDLQ010000033.1 GCA_030452775.1 Micrococcales bacterium
GATCGGTCAGGTTCTTGGCGAAGAACCAGCGTTGTATCGGGAGCAGCGGGCACGAACCGGCCGGCGGGTCGTCCCCGGCGCCATCCGGATCCCCACCGGCGGATGTCTTGCCATCACCACCGCCGCTACCGTCGAGAGCGTTACCGGCGAAGGAGCGGACCGTGGGGAATTCGAAGACGTCCTTGACGCTGATCGCCTGCCCCGTCTCGAGCTGCACGCGCGTCGCGAGCCGTAGCGCCCGGATGCTGTCGCCACCCGAGCGGAAGAAGTCGTCATCGACCCCCACGACGCCAACCGGCAGTTGCTCGGCCCACAACCGGCACAGCCTCGCCTCCAGCCGGTTGCCGGGCGCCGCGTAGGGCGACGGGCCGCCGACGAGTTCCCGCCCGGCAAGCGCGTCGATATCGAGCTTCCCACTGACCGTCATCGGGAGTTGTCCCTCGATGCGTACCACGAGCGATGGGACCATACCCGGCGCGAGCCGGCCGCGCATCACGGCCACAACCGTGTCGTCGTCGACCCGCGCACCGGGCTCGGGCACGTAGTAGGCAACGAGGTGTTTCTCGCCCCCCGACCCGCCGTCCTCGCGTGCGACGACGGTACATTCGCGCACACCGGCCGCAGCCATGATGGCCGCTTCCACCTCGCCCGGTTCGATGCGCAGCCCACGCACCTTCACCTGAGCGTCGGTTCGCCCAAGGAAGCTCAACTCGCCGTCGTAGCCTCGGCGAGCGAGGTCCCCGGTGCGGTAGAGGACGCAGCACCGGCCGTCTCGTCGTTGGTCGTCGGTCTGCAGGTGGTTGGGTACGAAGCGTCCGACCGAGAGATCGAGGCGGTTCAGGTAGCCGTCGGTGACGCATTCGCCGGCGATGTGGATCTCGCCGACCGCTCCGACGGTCACTGGCCTCGACGACTCGTCGAGCACGTGAAGCTGCGTGTTCCCTAGCGGCTCGCCGATGTCGTTGAGGTAGCCCTGCCCCAGGTCGAATCGCCGCACCGTGTTGTAGACGGTCGTCTCGGTTGTGCCGTAGGCGGTGTAGACCGGACCCCTGTAGCCCCTCCTGATCCCCTCGAAGTGGTGCTGAAGGAACGGTTCGCCGGCGACGAGCACCGCTCGCAGGTGCTCGAACCGGGCCAGATCGAGTTGGTGGATCTGCGTCGGCGTCCCGCTGACGTAGGTCAACTCCTCGCGCACGAGGTCGGCGTAGGCATCGGGCCCCAGTTCCACCGGCGGCACGACGAGCTTGTTGCCGCGCAAGACCGACAATACGATCTGTTCAACGGAGAAGTCGAAGACATAGTTGGCGAGCAACAGCACGCTCTCCGCAGCTTCCGGCCTCCACCCGTCGAACAGCCGATCCAGGCAGCGGTGGAAGCCCAACACATTGCGCTGGGTCACCAGGGTAGCTTTGGGCCGTCCAGTCGTACCGGATGTGTAGATGGCGTAGGCGAGGTCGGTCTCGGCGGTGACGAGGCCGAGATCATCGAAGCGGTACCCGCCGAGCGACGCCGAATCGATGGTGACCACGTCGGGTCCGCGGTCGCCCGCGATGTCGCTCATCCGATGACGTCGAGCATCGTCTGTCAGAACCAGCCGGGCGTTGGTGTCCTGCAGCATAAACCGAATACGGTCGTCGGGATCACCCGGATCGATGGGTAGGTAGCCGACACCGGCCTTCCAGACCGCGAGGATCGCCGCAATGGTCGACTCGCTCCTGTCGAGGACGAGAGCGACGAGGTCGCGGCCGCGGAGCGGCGTGGTCGCGCGCAGGTGACGGGCGAGGACGTTGGCGCGCTCGTTCAGCTCGCTGTACGTCAGGTGCCTCCCACCGCAGGCCACCGCAACGTGGTCCGGCCAGGCGTCAACGGCGCGTTCGAACAGCGCCGCCAGCGATTGAATCGCCTCGGCATCGTCGGTCGGTGAACCGGTGGCTCGCTGGTCGCGCGCGGCGCGGTCGGGATCCCCAAGCGGAGAGACGTCGCCCACGGACAGTGGGTCGCCGTCGCCGGAGCCTGCGGCGAACTGGGTGAGGGTGTGGACGAAGCCGTCGACGAAGCCGCGCACGCGCGGCTCGTCGAACAGCGACTCCGCGTACGTGACCGTCCCCGTGATCCCGGTAGGGCCGTCCCGGAGCATGGCCGACAGGTCGAACTTGACGTTTGTTGCTCCGGGCTCACGCGGGGCGTACTCCGATAGCAGGGCGCCCTCGCCGGCCGCGTCCGTATCGGAGAGCAGCGAGAAGTTGACCTGCACAATCGGATGCCGAGATGGGTCGCGCTCGACGTTGAGTTCCGTGATCAGCTGTTCGAATGGGAGCTCGGCGTGGACCTGCGCTGCGAGGACGGCGGCTCCGACATGGCGAAGGTAGCCGCTCAACGTCGCCGAGCGATCCGCCCGCACGCGGACAGTGAGGAGGTTGGCCACGAGCCCGACGATTCCGTTGTATTCGGGACGGCCACGGTTGGCCGAGGGGGTGGCCACGACGATGTCATCCTGCCCGGTGCACTCGCCCAGCATCAGGCACCAGGCCCCGAGCAGGATGCTGTACACGCTTACCCGCTCCGAGCGGGCTAGCGCCCGGATGTTCTCGGCCGTCTCCCCGTCGAGTCCGAAGTGAACCTCGCGGCCTCGATAGTCGAAGCGGGGTGGGCGGGGGTGATCGAGCGGTAGATCGACCCGCTTGAATCCCGCCAACGATCCCGTCCAAAACTCGACGAGCCTCGTGCGCCGGCGCCCCGCGAGGCGGCGGCGCTGGTCGGTGGCAAAGTCCGCGTAGGTGGCGCCGATGGGGGGCAGCTCGGCCTGGGTCGAGCCGCCGAGGACCGCGGCGAGTTCCCGGCGAAGGATGTTCCAAGACCAGCCGTCGACGCTGGTGTGATGGAAGACGAGGCTCAGGTACGAGTGGCGGGGCGCCGCGGCGACCGTGACGACGGCGGCATCCAGCGGCAGGTCCTCGCCGAGCCGGAAGACGCGCTGTTCGCGGTTGGCGAGGAGCCGGTCGAGCTCCGCCAGGGATTCGACGGTAAGCATCTCGACCTCAAACCGCGTGTCGGCCGCCCGCGCGTCGAGGACATGTTGGCGGTACAGGCCGTCGTCTCCTGGCCGCAATAGCGTGCGCAGCGCAGCGTGTCGTCGAACGAGGGTGCGCACCCCGGCGGCGATATCCGCGGGCGCGGCGGCCTCGACCCGTAGCGAGAACGGCACGTTGTATGCCGGGCTGCCTCCCTCGAGATCGTCAATGAAGAGCAGCCGCTCCTGAGCCGGCGACACACGCGGCTTGTCGGCGGCGGCCGGTTTCGGGAAGATACGGTTGCCGGGGGCGGCGGACGCCGCCTCAAGCCTCCGTGCCTGCGCGGCAATCGAGGTGTCCTCGAACACCGTCGCCACGTCGGCCTCGCGGTCGAACATCGAGGCGAGTGCCTGCGCGAGGGTCATCGCGCGGATACTGTCGCCGCCGAGCGCGAAGAAATCGTCGTCGACACCGATCCGTTCCGAAGCGATGCCCAGCACCTGTGACCACAAGCCGCACAACCGCATCTCGACGTCGGTCGACGGCGCCACGAATGCACCTGGCGCCTCGTCGATGAAGTCGACCTCGGGGAGTCGGCCGGTGTCGAGTTTGCCGCTCGCCGTGACCGGCAACTCCTCGATGCGCACTATCCTCGCCGGGACGAGCGAATCGGGCAGCGTGCTGCGCATCCGGGCCTTTATGTCGCTCTCGCCGAGTTCTTCGGTGCCGAGGTAGAACCCGATCAAGTACTTCTCCGCCGCCAACGACGCCGCGGTCGACCGGTGGTCGCGGGCGACGACGAGTGCCCGCTCGACTCCCGGACACGAGGCGAGCACGGACTCGATCTCACCGAGTTCGACGCGCTGGCCCCTGATCTTGACCTGATGGTCGGTCCGCCCGAGGTACTCGATCTCAGCGTTGGGGAGCCAGCGGGCCACGTCACCGGTCCGGTACAGGCGCGCGTTGCGCCCCTCTCGCTCGTCATCACGTGTGCGGAACGGGTTCTGGATGAACCGCTCGGCGGTAAGGTCGGGCCGGTTGAGGTAGCCGCGCGTCACCCCGGTGCCGCCGATGTACAACTCGCCGACACCGCCGATCGGCACGCGCTGCATCGCGTCGTTCAGCACATAGCAGGTGGTGTTCGCGACCGGGAAGCCGATGCTCTTGTTCCGGCGCGGCTCCGCGCGCGAGTACAGGCGCTTGTGGCTGGTGATCGAGATCTCGGTCGGACCGTACCCGTTCACGATGACGCCACCGGGGAACGTCGCCCGGACCTTGTCGAAGACGGGCTTGGTGAAGTCCTCACCGATCGCGTCGATGCGCCGCAGCGTCGTCGCCGCGGAGAAGTCGTAGAGCGAGAGCACCGACGGCGTGCCGGACAGGTACGTGACCCCGTGCTGATTCATATAGCGGCATAGGCCAGCCTGGTCGGTGCGCATGCGGTCATCGAGCAGCACCAGCTTCTGGCCGTTCAGCAGGGCGTCTGTCAACACCTCGACGAAGTGGTCGAACACGTAGTTCGAGAACGAGAGCACCCCCTCGTCGCCGTCGTGACGGTCCAAGCCGAACAGCCGAGCCAGCGACGTCTGGAGGTTGACCACCCCGCGATGCTCGACCATGACAGCCTTCGGCCGGCCCGTCGTGCCCGACGTGTAGATCGCGTACGCCAGGTCGGTGCTCGTTGTGTCGGTCGATGGCTTCGTGCAGGACTCGCCAGCGAGGTCGAGCTCATCGAGCGCCACCACGGGGCGCGGCGCGTCGGGGGCTAGACCCTGCAGCCGGCTGGTGTGCGCGCCGTCGGCCACGACAAGACGGGCGTTGGTGTCCTCCAGCATGAACGCGACGCGATCGTCCGGAGCCGCCGGGTCGATCGGCACGTAGGCCGCGCCCGCCTTCCAGACAGCGATTATGGCGACGATCATCCACTCGCTCTTGTCCATCACGAGTGCGATCAGGTCGTCGGCTCGCAACAGCGCCAGCGCGCGGAGATGGTGGGCGAGGCGGTTCGCCGTCTCGTCGAGTTGGCGATACGTCAGGGTCCGGTCGTTGAAGACGACCGCCGTCTGGTCGGGCCACTCCTTCGCGCGCTCTTCGAAAAGTTGGCTCAACGTCGAGTCGGCCGGGAAGTCGAACGTTGTCTGGTTCCAGGCGTCGAACCGGTCGATCATCCGCGGCGAGAGTAACTCCAGGTCGGTCACTGGTCTGTCCATGTCGCAGGCGACCTGTTCGAAGAGCGTTCGCGTTATCTCGAGCAGCCCGTCGACGGTGCCCTCCTCGAGGATCTCGGCCGCGTACCAGAGGGTGACCGTCAGGTCGCCGTCCTCCTCCCGACCGACGACGGCCAACGGATGGTCGACCCGGTCGGCATCGAAGAACCGTTCGTAGCGAAGCAGCTGGCGGCAGGCCGCGTCCCCCACGCCGTCAAGGAGTCGCGGGTAGCTCTCGAGCACCAACAGCGAGTCAAACAGCTGTCGCTTCATCGTTCCGCCCTGCAGCCGTCCGAACTCGACGACGCTCTTCTCGTTCATCGTGGCGACCGCGGACTGAATGTCGGCGATGGCGGTCGCGACGTGCCGGTCCTTCCGCCCGGCGTGGTCAACGACCAGTGGCAGGGTGTTGATGAATAGTCCCACCGACGACTCGATGCCATCGATCGGAAGGTTCCGCCCCGACACGATCGTTCCGACCACCGTCGAGCGGCCGCCGCCCACAGCGTGCAACACCTCGTGCCACACGAACTGGAGCACCGAGTGCATAGTGACGTGGTTGGCCGCGCAGGCCGCCGCCACCGCGGCCGTCAGTTCGGAACCGAGGCGGAGACACCTGGACCTGCGCTTGAGCACGCGGTCGTAGGAAGGGAGCGCGACAGCGCTGCGACTAGCGGCATTGAGCAGGCCGCTGTAGTCGCCGCGCTCGTGGATCCGTTCGATCACCCCTGTCCAGTAGGCGACGTGGTCGTGGCGATGCTCCTTCCAGTACCGCTGGGCGGCCAGGTACGCCGAGTCGTGGCGCGGTTCGATCGCCTGCCCGTCGGCTAGCGCGATGTAGGCGCGGTGCACCTCCTCGTGGAGGACTGGCAGGCTCCAGCCGTCGATAACGATGTGGTGGCAACTGAAGATCACGGTAGCTGCGTGCGCGTGCTCGAGGAGATACACCCGGGCGAGCCGCCCGGCGGTCGGGTCGTAGCGCTCGGTGCGGTCCTCCTCCAGCAGCCGAGCTACTACGGCTTCGTGCTCGTGGTCCGACACCGGATCGGAAGCATCGACCTGACGCCAGTCCAAGCCGACGTCCTCGGGCTCGATGACCTGCCTCGGTTCGTCGGCAACGTCGAAGCGCAAGCGCAGGCTCGGGAACGTGCGGTGGGCCAGCCGCCAGGCTTGCTCCATCAGGTCAGGTCGGATCTGCGTGTGATATCGGTACACCGACTGCACGACGTAGGCGTCGTCACCGTCTTCGCGCCTCAGCGCGTGGTAGAGCAGGCTCTGCTGAAGGCCGTTGGCTGTGGGTGAGTCTGCGTCCGCCACGCCGTCGGCACCCGGTTCGGCGTGGTGTGGGTCGAACTCCGGACACCGGGCCAGGTAGGTGGTGAGACGCTCCAACGTCCGCAGCCTAAACACGTCCTCGATGAGGATCGCCCGGCGAAGGCGTCGCCGAATGAGGGCGACCACCAGCACGCACGAGATGCTGTGTCCACCGAGGTGGAAGAAGTCGTCACCGCTTGAGATCCCGGTGGAGGGGACACACAGCACCTCACTCCAGATCTCGCGCAGGGCTCTGGCCAGACTTCCCTGGCGATCGGTGTCGTCGCTCACAACCGGCGCCCGGACGCCGAGGTCGGGAGGCGGCAACGCGCTGCGGTCGACCTTGCCATTGATGTTCAACGGGATACGGTCCAGGCTGATCATTCGCGCCGGCACCATCACCTGAATAAGCCGTCCTTCAAGATAGGCGAGCAGCTCGGCCTCGGAGAGCTCAGCTCCGGGTTGGACCACGTAATACCCGACGAGGTATCGGTCGCCGAAGCGGTCCGACGCCTCGCGGGCCACCACGACGCATTGCTGCACGCGAGGGTGCTCGGTAGCGAGCGCCTCGATCTCGCCCGGCTCGACCCGAACACCGTTGATCTTCACCTGGAAGTCGGCTCGTCCCAGGTACTCGATCTCACCGTCGGGAAGGACGCGGGCCAGGTCGCCTGTCCGGTAGATGTGGGCTTCCTGGCCGTCGCCGCGCTCGTCCTGACCGAATGGGTCCGGGAAGAACGCCGACCGAGTGAGCTCGTCCTGGCCGAGGTAGCCGACAGCCACACCGCAACCGCCGATATAGAGCTCCCCGATGGCGCCGATCGGTAGCTCCTTGCGCTGTTGGCTCAGTACGTGGCACCGCACGTTACGCAAAGGACGTCCGATGCTGCGGTCCGTGCGCTTCACCGTGCCGGGTGCGAACTCCTTGATCGCGGTCACGAACGCCGCCTCGGTGAAGGCATACTCGTTGATGATGCGCCCGCTGAACCGCTCGCGCAGTTGGCGGAGTCCGGCGCTCGTCAGCTCTTCTCCGACGAGAGCCACCGACCTAAGTTCCGGGCAGCGGCTGAGGTCGAAGTGACAGAGCACCGAGCCGGTTGCGTTGAGGTACGTGACGCCGTGCTCGGCCAGGTAGAAGGGCAGTCGATCCGGGTCGAGGCGCACTTCGTCGGGGACGACGACCAGCGTCTGGCCATTGATCAGCGCGAGCAACGTCTGGCGCAGGTGCGGCTCGAATACGTAGGAGGCGAACAGCGCGACCCGCTCCTGCCCCGGCGTCCGCATGTCGTAGCGCTGCGACAGGTCGGTGATGCTATTGACGACGCTCCGGTGTTGCTTTGGGACCCCCTTGGGGACGCCGGTGGTGCCGGAGGTGTAGGTGACATACGCCAGGTCACCGCTGCTGACTTCGGGCGACGGGTTCCAGCGGGGCATCGACGTGGCTGCGCCGCCCGGCGCGAGCACCGACTCGATGACGACGGGGACCGCGCTCGACCCGAGAGTGACGAGGATCTCACGAAGACCCGCCTCGTGTCGACGATTCGTGATGATCGCGGTGGGGCTGGTCTCCTCGATCGTCCGTCGGACCCGGCCGCCTGGGTAGGTCGGATCTATCGGAACGTACGCAGCGCCGGCTTTCCAGATCGCCAACGTGGCTGCGACTCCGTGGTGGCTCTTGTCGAGATAGAGCCCGACGAGCGCACCCGGCTCGACGGCTACCGACGGGTCGATGAGCAGATGCGCCAACTGGTTGGACCGTTCATTCAGCTCGGCGTACGTGAGGCGCTCGTCCCGGAAGACGACGGCCTCAGAGTCTGGTCGGTGTCGGGCGCTGACCTCGAACAGGTCTTCGAGGCGGAGGTGGCTCGGGAAGTCGCCATCCGTGCGGTTCCAGGCGGCCAACTGTCGTCGCTGTTCGTCGGGGAGAAACTCGATCTCCCGGACCGGACGCTCGGGTTGGGTGGCGTACTGGTTGAATACCTCCCGCACCACGTCGAGGACCCCGCCTATTACCGCGTCGTCGAACAGGTCGCAGGCGTAGATGATCGTCCACCGGAGGCACCCGGCCTCGACGTCGTCGTGGACCACTGCGACCAGCGGAACCGGCGGGACGGCTGCCTCGGGGATCTCCCCCGTGACGAGCATGAGCGCCGCGTCGAACAAGCCGCGGCCAAACAGTCCGTCGGCCTGACGGCGTGGTCGCCCGTCATGAAGCGCCGCGTCGAGCCTCGCCGCGACGACTCCACAGGTTGTGTCGCCAGTCTGGGCGTGGTCGACGACGGTAGGCCACATCTGCGCATCGTCGCGGCACGATCCGTCGGTCTGATCGACGAACACGACCACGGTGGTGGAGCCGTGACCGAACGCCGCCAGAGCGGTGTGGAACGCGGCCAACGAGAGGGCCGCTGAGGAAGCGGCATCCCGCGCGGCGCCGGTGACCGGCGCCGCAGGTCTGGCGACTTTGATGGTGCCGCGGTGGCGGGCGGTCGCCCGGGCCGTGCCGTCGTCGCGGACCGCGATCCGGTGCCGCCACTCGTCACGAAGCAGGACGTCGAGATCACAGCGGTCGGCCGACAGGTTATCGAGGCGGGCGGGCAACTCGTCGGTGGGTGGCTCGTTGGTCGTAGGCGTCATTGCCCTCCCCCGATCATGACGAGGCGGGCGGCGCGCCGGCTGGCTCGGGTCGCGACGCCTTGAGCACGACGACACGCCGAGCTCATGCTGGACTCCAGACGCCCCCGGAGTGGGCCTGGGCGATGAGGTTGGTTGCCACGTCCTCGCAGGCTTTGACACTCATCGACGCCGTTCCCGCACGGACGGCCTTGCGAAGGTTCGGGTTGGAGTCGATGACGTCCTTGGTCAGGTCGGATGAGATCTCAACGATGCGTCTTGCCGGCACGTCGCCCCGGAGCGCGACCTGGATCTCAACGTCGACAGCTGACGCTCGACTCTGCCAGAGGGTCCGGTACTTCGGGTGCCCGATCGCGTACGGATCGACTACCTGCTCGACGTCGACGAACCTGGGGATCCGCAGCACCTCCGTACTCTCGTCGACCGCTTCCAGCACCGACGCCGGCGTAACGAGCCACCCGTCGCCGCCGGGCTCGGGAACCCCGTACCGGGCGCGACCGAGGGGCTTGATCGCGGTCGTGCCAGGCCGGCAGGACGCCTCGTGCGTCACGTCGACGAGATCGCCCGTCAAGTAGCGAACGAGCGGCTGCGCCTGCTGGAACGGATAAAGCGCCGTCAACGCGAGCAGGCCGCGTCCCTCCGAAAGCAGGTCGCCGCTGGTCGCGCCGACGACCTCTGGCACGACATGCGGATCGAAGTGGTACCAGCCGCACTGGAGGCACTGGCCAGCGCCGCCGAATATCTCGCTAACGCTGAACCGGTCGACCACCGCCGCATGCCACGTCGATTCGAGTCGTGCTCGCCAGTTGGCGGTGAGGTATTGCGACGTCGAGACGACCAACCGCAGCGCGGTAGCGTCGAAGCCGTTCGGGAATCTGGCGATGGTGTCGGCCGTGAACGCCCGCAGACACCGCTCGAGCCCGGACAGGACCGAGCACCGAGGATCGACATCCTGGTCGTCGTGCGACTCGAGGAGCGTCCTGCGTCCGTACTCGAAACTCCCCGCGTCGTACACGCTCACACGGTGAAAGTGTGTGGATGACGGGACGCTGATCAGGTGGCCGTGGTACGGATTCGTGAACTGGAGCCCCCGCATGTACCTCTCGACTGGGCGTCGCCGGAGTTGGCGGGTGAAGAAGTCCGTGATGAACTCCTGTTCGCGCTCACTTCGGACTGTCACGAGTGGGTTGCCCGTCGTGCCGCTGGTCAGAACGTCGTTACACACCGTGCCGACGCGGACCTGTGCAGCGGAACCGGCCGCTCGAATCTCCTCCTTGTCGATCATCGGGAGCGTAGCGAGCAGGCTGCGGTCGACGTTATCGACGTCGTGTCCAGCCCAGCGGGCACGGAAGAAATCCGTCCGCAGTGCGTTGTGGATCGTTCCCGGCAGCAGCGCGTCGTGCAAATCGTGCAGGGCCGCACTGGGCGCGGGATCGGAGTCGTTGCACACGCGAGTATCGCTTGCCACCTGGACTGGCCCCCGAATTCCTGAGCGTTCGGACAGGATCACACTCCGGCCTGCCAGCGCGAATCGAATGTCCCCCCGCGCCCCCCGGGGGTTGCCCGGGCGGGCGTGTCTCTCAATCGACGGGGAGACCGGCCCTCGCGAGGTGGTCGTCGTTTTCGCCGCTGAGGATCGTCCGCGCAAGCCGGAGCAGCTCAGCCGCTTCGGCCGCGGCCGCACGACTTGCCGCGACGCGGCCGAACGCCTGCTGCGTGGTCGCCTGCACGGTTTGCCAGTCGTTCTCGACCGCGCGGGTGTACAACTTGATGACGTCCTCGACCGGCATGCCCACGGTCTTTTCGAAGTCCTTGTCGACGCCGTGCTTCATGGTCGTAACCCCTCTGTCTGCACCTCAAAGCGAGATGATAGCCTAGAAGGCTACCATCTGCTGTACTCGGCGTCAACCAGGCGGAGCGGGCCGGTGAAACCGGCGGGCGAGTCATGAGATGTGGTCTCACCCGCCGGTGAAGGGTGGGCGGGCCGACCATGGCGGATGGTCTCGCCGGTCTCGGCACTCGGGCGGCTGGCGGACGGGTCAGTCGGCTCGGCACGACCAGCGACGGACGATGGACACTTCGACGCGGAATTGCCATACTGTGGGTCACAACCTCGCACCGCCTTCACCGATTTCGTTCGCGCCCAAGCGGTCGCGTAGGGAGCCCGAGTCAACGAGGTGTCCGGTGCCCACGCAAAGCTCGGTTGTCTCGGTCGCACGGGACCGGATGACGCTGGATCCGACGGTGACGTTCCTGAACGCCGGCGCGTTCGGCCCTACCCCGGCCAGCGTGTCTGAGCGCGTCGCCGAGTTTCGACGGGAACTCGCCCGGGAGCCGATCGACTTCATGCTCAGGCAGGTGCCGGACCTGCTGCAATACGCCCGGGCCCGGCTCGCGGAGTACCTTGGGTCAGAACCTCGACGAGTGCTGCTCACCTCGAACGTCACCGGCGCGGTCAACCTTGTCGCCTCATCACTCCACTTCCGCGGCCCCGGGGATGTCCTGATGACCGACCGGGAGTACGCCACGATGAGATGGTGCTGGGAGCGAGCGGCGCGGCGCGAGGGCTTCGTCGTGAAAACGTTCCCGGTCCCGGCGATGCCGAGCGGTCCTCATGAGATCGTCGATGCGGCGACAGCGGCGATGACCTCCAGCACGAGACTGTTCTTCTTCAGTCACGTGCTCGCCTCGACGGGCCTCGTGCTTCCCGTGCAGGCGCTGTGCGAGGAGGCGCGCAAGCGCGGGATCACCACTGTCATCGACGGAGCGCACGGCCCCGCGCTCACCGACCTCGACATCGCCCGCCTACGGTGCGACTTCTATGCCGGAAGCGGCCACAAGTGGTTGTTGGCGCCGACAGGGACCGGCTTCCTCCACATCGGCGAGGGGCTCGAGGACGTTCTCGAGCCGCTCCAGGTGAGTTGGGGATACCCGCCGTCCGCAAGCGCGCCCGAACTCGACCTGCCGGACCGGTACGGCAGCACGCCACGCTTGCGTCGCCTGGAGTGCATGGGAACTCGCGACATCAGTCCATGGCTCACCCTGCCAGACGCGATCGATTTCCTCGGCGCCCTTGGACACGATGCCGTGCGCTCCCGGATGCGTTCGCTCTCCGACTACGCGCGTGAGGTGCTCGCGGACTCGCTGGGGCTTCGGTGCGTCACCCCGGAGACCCGCTCGATGAGCAGCGGGATGACGACGTTCGTGTTGCCCCTCGCCGACGGGGCTCGAATCGGGCAGGAGCTATGGGACCTGCATCGCATCGAGGTGGCGATCTTCGAGGAGCGCGGCGACGCACTTCTGCGGGTGTCCACCCATGTCTTCAACGACGAGGACGACCTCGACCACCTTGCCCAGGCGCTGTGCGACGTCGTCCCCCGAGGTGGCAGGCTCCACGCGATCAATGACCATCCCGCCACCCACCGCTCAGGATTGCACGACGAGAGGCCCCGTCGCGAGCCATGAAGGAGCCGAAGCCGTTTGCGGCCATGCCGATCGAGATCGACCTGTGTTCGGTCGACCGCCATACCGGGCCCGACAACAGCCTCGCCCCGGCGTCCACCCTCGAGGTCACGGTCCTCGCTCGTCGCATCCGCGACGACGAGTCGCTGACCGGCCGGGAAGGCTGGTCGGACGCCGACCGCGCAGACGTCGACCGGGTGATCGAGGGGCCGCCCCGCGAACGGATCGCGGCCCGGCGGACCCTGACCCGACAGGCGCTCGGGCTCGTCGCCGGACCCGATGCGGCGTCGACCGAAATCCTGCGGACCTGCGAGCACTGCGGCCACCCCGGCCACGGCCGACCACGGCCGGCGGCCGGCGGGGTCCACATCAGCGCGTCGACGAGCGGCCGTTGGGTGGTGGTCGCCGTCGCCGCCGATCCTGTGGGTGTCGATGTCGAGTCGGTCGACGCGATGGGCGACCCGGACCTGGTTGCCGCCTCGGTACTCACTGCGCCCGAACTCGACCGATACCTCACGGTCGACGAGCGCGGCCGCGCCGAGTGGCTCACCGGCCGATGGACCCGCAAGGAGGCCGTCCTCAAGGCGAGCGGTCGAGGCGTGCCGGACCTTCCCGAGCCCGACGTCTCGGGCGACACGGTCGGGCATCGGGGTGCGACGTGGATCGTCTGGACATGGCGCCTCGCGCCAGGGGTCATGCTCTCCGTCGCCACCGGGCTCGGCTCCCGTGTCCGCTGGGTGGCGGCCATTTAACCCAAGGCGCGGTTCCAGAGTCGTCGTCGACGTAGCGGCTCTTCGCCGGCTAACAACGCCGAGATCATTATCTCCTGGTCCTGAATTGGGCCATGGGGTTATCCATTTGACTGCCGGGTGCACGACATCTTGAGGTGGGGAGAGCCTCGCGCCACGAGGAGTAGGGCGACCCGTAGCCCTTCTTGAGCGAGCCGGCACTCGGATGGATAAGCCACTTGGGCCATTTTCGGGCTCCCCTGACTGATGTGTGGGTCATTTCCGGCCTGGCAGGACGGGGCGGTGTCCGCCGAGGTTGAGCATGGCTAGGGCGATGAGCGCCTCGGGTGACTTGAAGCCGAACGCCATCCTGGTGATCAGCCGGATCTTGGTGTTGGTCGACTCGATGAGTGCGTTTGAGAGGTTGTGTTCGATCGCGGCCAGGATCCTGGAGCGGTGTTTCACGATGCTCCTTTGCAGTTTCACGAACGCGGGTATCCGGCAGCGGCGCGGGCACGCCTACCGGCAGGTGCTGGCCGCACGGACAGCGCATGAGCAGGCGCTGGCG
>JAKDLQ010000306.1 GCA_030452775.1 Micrococcales bacterium
TCGGCCAGACGACCCGCGACTACCGCCAGCTCGGCATCGGCTACGCCAACCTCGGTGCGCTGCTCATGGCGACCGGTCACGGCTACGACTCCGAGGGTGGCCGCTCGCTCGCCGCCTCGATCACCTCGCTGCTCACCGGTGCTTCCTACAAGCGCTCGGCGGAGATCGCCGCGGTCGTCGCACCGTATGCCGGCTACGCCCGCAACGCGGACGCGCACCAGCGGGTCATGCGCAAGCACCAGGCCGCCAACGACAACATCCGGACCCTCGACGTGTTGGACTCCGACATCCACAAGCTCGCGACGAAGGCCTGGGACCAGGTCGTGAGGCTCGGCGAGAAGCATGGCTACCGCAACGCACAGGCCTCAGTCCTCGCGCCCACAGGCACCATCGGCTTCATGATGGACTGCGACACGACCGGCATCGAGCCGGACTTCTCGCTCGTCAAGTTCAAGAAGCTCGTCGGCGGTGGCTCGATGCAGATCGTCAACCTCACGATCCCGCGGGCCCTGAGGAAGCTCGGCTACCAGCAGGAGTCGATCGAGGCCATCGTCGAGTTCATCGCCGACAAGGGCCACGTCATCGATGCCCCCGGGCTGCGCCCCGAGCATTACGAGGTCTTCGACACCGCCATGGGGGCGCGTGCGATCGCCCCGATGGGTCACGTCCGGATGATGGCCGCGGCCCAGCCCTTCCTGTCCGGGGCGATCTCCAAGACGGTCAACCTGCCGGAGACGGCGACGGTAGAGGAGATCGAGGACGTCTACCTCCAGGGCTGGAAGCTCGGCCTCAAGGCCCTCGCGGTGTATCGCGACAACTGCAAGGTCGGGCAGCCCCTGTCCGACGGTGGCTCGACGGCAAAGGATGCGAAGGCGGCCGCCGAGGGCAAGGTCGAGAAGGTCATCGAGTACCGTCCGGTCCGTCGTCGCCTGCCGAAGCGCCGCGCCTCGCAGACGACGTCGTTCGCGGTCGGAGGCGCCGAGGGCTATCTCACGGCCGGCACCTACGACGACGCGCAGCTCGGTGAGATCTTCCTCAAATTCGGCAAGCAGGGCTCTACTCTCGCCGGGGTCATGGACGCCTTCTCGATCGCCGTGTCGATCGGCCTCCAGTACGGCGTGCCGCTCGAGACCTTTGTCGAGAAGTTCACCAACCTGCGCTTCGAGCCGGCCGGCCTCACGGACGACCCGGATGTGCGGATGGCGCAGTCGATCATGGACTACGTCTTCCGTCGCCTGGCGCTGGACTACCTCGACTTCGACACCCGGTCCTTCATGGGGATCCACACAGCCGCCGAGCGCGCCCGCCAGGTGGAGACCGGCTCCTACGAGGCCGACTCGCCGGACGAGTCGGACGAGGGCCTCGAGGACGAGCTCGAGTCGCTCTCGCAGTCGGCCCCTGTCCGGAGGATGGAGCCGAAGCCGGATACGGCCGAGGACCTGGCGGCCGAGGTCACCTCGGGCGCCGGGGCCGCGTCCGCCCGTGAGGCCTCCAGCGAGGTCCACAGCTCCGCCGAGCTGCTGGAGAGCTTCCAGGGCAAGTCCGCGGACGCGCCCATGTGCCTGACCTGCGGGACCAAGATGCGTCCCGCAGGCTCGTGCTACGTGTGCGAGGGCTGCGGAAGCACCAGCGGCTGCAGCTGACTCGTGCTGCATTCGAAGGGTCCGGTCGAGCAGTCGTCCGGACCCTTCGGGTGTGTCTCACGACCAGCCGGCGATCGGCGTGCTGTGGCAAGCTGCACCAATGACGACCTGGGGTCCAGACCGGGATCTGGCACTGCGCCAGGCGGCCATGGCCTGGCTCACAGTGCGCACCAGCGATGGCCTGGAGTCGATCCGCTCCGAGGACTTGCGCGACTTCATCTTCGAGGGCGGGCGGGTCCCGTTGATCGATGCCCAGCGAGGCATCCGCAAGCCCGCATTCCTCGATGCGGCGCTGTCGATCCGGACGGTGTACCGGCCCGAGGGGGCGACCCGGCCGTATGAGGACAGCCAGGGTGCGGACGGATTCATCAGATACAAGTGGCGCGGAGACGACGGGACCCACGCGGAGAACCGAGCCCTGCGTGTCGCGATGCACCGGAAACTGCCGCTGATCTGGTTCTTCGGCGTGGGACCCGGGGCGTACCAGCCCATCTTTCCGGTGTACTTCGTGGCGGATCCCCAGGATGTGCGCGTCGAACGCAGCA
>JAKDLQ010000307.1 GCA_030452775.1 Micrococcales bacterium
GGAGGCCTGCGGGCCTTGATACTCCGCGTTGACACTCCGAGCGTGAGGGGTTGGGATGGAGACATGCGCACCGGGCTCGTCAGGGTCGGCTGGATCAGGGCCGTGGACCCGCTCGCGCGCGCTCACCGGACTGCCGTCGCCCCGTTCGCCAGAGGCTCGGGATGAGTTCCATCAGACACCGCATCGCGGGCACGCCCATCTCGTGGGGAATCTGCGATGAGCCGGGCTGGGGATGGCAGGCCCCTGCCGAACGCGTCCTCACTCAGATGCATGAGATCGGCCTGTCCGCAACGGAATACGGGCCCAAGGGGTTCCTTCCCGAGGATCCGGTCGAACGCTCCCGCCTGCTCGAACGCCACGACCTCACCGGCGTCGGCCAGGTCCTCCCACTGCTGCTGCACCATCCGGAGCACGACCCGCTCCCGGAGGCGATGGCGGCGATGGGCTCCCTCACCCGCAGCGGCTCCCGGGTCCTTGTCGTCACCGCCGTGAGCGGCCGCACCGGCGACGCGCGTCGAGCACGGCTGGATGAGAGCGGTTGGCAGATCCTGCTCGCCAACCTCAATCGGCTCGCCGCGCTCGCGCAGGAATGGGGAGTCCTCGCGACCCTGCAACCCCGCGTCGACACACTCGCCTCGACGGCCCCGGACGCCGAGCGAGTCCTCCGCGGGTCGACGATCGACCTGACCCTCGACACCGGGCACCTGCTCATCGCCGGCGGAGACCCGGTCGCCTTCGTCGAGCGGCACGCCGGGCGGATCGCGCACTGTCACCTCAAGGACGTGCGGGCCATCATGGGGCAGCGGGTCCGCAACGGCGACCTGCCGTATGCCGCCGCCGTGCGTTCCGGCCTCTACCTTCCTCTGGGTGCCGGCGACCTCGACGTCGAGGCGATCGTTCACGCGCTCGAGAGGGCCCGGTATGCCGGCTGGTACGTCCTCGAGCAGGACATCGCCCTCGATGCCGACCCCCTCGAGCCGAGGGGTGGCCGGAAGGATGCGCCCGACCCTGCCGAGGATGCGCAGGCTAGCCTCGAGCACCTGCTCACGGCAGCGGGGCAGGACGATGCAGGAGGAGCGGTGCGGACATGACGGCATACGATCTCGTGGCCATGGGCAGGGTGGGAGTCGACATCTACCCGCAGCAGCACGGGGTGCCCCTCGAGGCGGTCCAGACCTTCGAGAGGTTCCTCGGTGGGAGCGCGGCCAACGTCACGGTGGCGGCGGCTCGGCACGGGCGCCAGGCGGCGCTCATCAGCCGGGTCGCCGGGGACCCGTTCGGCCGGTACCTCCGCACCGAGCTCGCGCGGCTGCGCGTCGACAGTACGCTCGTGCGCGTCGTCCAGGACGGACCGCCGACCCCGGTGACGTTCTACGAGATCTTCCCGCCTGACAGCTTCCCCGTCTGGTTCTACCGCTACCCCATCGCTCCGGACCTGCTCATCGAGCCGATGTCACTGCCGCGCCAGGCGATCCGCGAGGCGCGCGTCTATTGGTCAACGCTCACTGGGCTGTCCCAGGAGCCGAGCAGGTCGGCCCACATGGAGGCGTGGACCGAGCGGGGCCGGGCGCCGTTGACAGTGCTCGATCTCGACTACCGGCAGATGTTCTGGGAGAACGCCGAGGCTGCCCGAGAGCAGATCAGCGCCGCTCTCGAGCACGTGACGATCGCCGTCGGCAACCGCGCCGAGTGCGAGATCGCGACGGGTGAGCGCGACCCGGTCCGGGCCGCCGACGCACTGCTCGAGCGCGGCGTGGAGCTGGCGGTCGTCACGCAGGGCAGCGACGGTGTCTTCGCCGCCACTGCAGACCAGCGGGTCATCGCAGCTGCGTTCCCCACCCGGGTCGTCAACGGGCTCGGCGCCGGGGACGCCTTCGGTGGAGCCCTCGTGCATGGGCTGCTCGAGGGCTGGGACCTGCGGCGGACCATCCACTTCGCCAATGTCGCCGGAGCGATGGTGGCCGGCCGCCTCGAGTGTTCGACGGCGATGCCGATGACCGCCGAGGTCGAACGGCTGCTCGCCGACGTCGTGGTCACCGACGACCTCGTCTGACCGCTGGCTGGGCCACCGCGCGGTTCGATGTATGCCCGCATCACATACATCGAATCGACGGAGCATGCCTGCCGTATGCCGCTGGGCCGGCTCCTCGGGCGCCCGTGGGGATGGCTCACCACCGGCGTCGCGCG
>JAKDLQ010000308.1 GCA_030452775.1 Micrococcales bacterium
CCCGTGACCGAGCTCGCGGCGCTTGGGCGAGCCGACGCGCCCCGTCTCACCGGTGCTGTAGGGCGGGAAGTTGTAGTTGTGCATGTATCGCTTGCGGGTCACCGGTGAGAGGGTGTCGAGCTGCTGCTCCATCTTGAGCATGTTGAGCGTGGTGGCACCCATGATCTGGGTCTCGCCACGCTCGAAGATGGCCGAGCCGTGCACCCGCGGGAGGACCTCGACCTCGGCGCCCAGGGCGCGGATGTCGGCGAGGCCCCGGCCGTCGATGCGCACCTTGTCGCGCAGGATGCGCTGACGGATGAGCTTCTTCTGCACGGCACGGAACGCCGCCGAGATCTCCTTGTCGCGGCCCGCGAAGTCACCGGGCGCCTCGTCCGTACCGGTCAGCCTCGCCCTGATGCCTGCCTTGATCTCGTCGAGGCAGCCCTCGCGCTCGGCCTTGCCGGCGATGGTCAGGGCCGCGGCGGTGTCGTCGGACACGGCGGCTTCGACGGCGGCATACGTGTCGTCCTCGTAGTCGAGGAAGACGGGGAACTCCTGCACGGGCTTCGCGGCCTCGTTCGCGAGCCGGCTCTGCGCGTCGCAGAGCACCTTGATGAACGGCTTGGCCGCCTCGATGCCCTCGGCGACGACCGCTTCGGTCGGGGCCTGCTTGCCCAGGGTCTTGACGAGGTCCCAGGTGGCATCGGTCGACTCGGCCTCGACCATCATGATGGCCACGTCGTCGCTGCCGTCCTTGCCGGTGACGACGCGGCCGGCGACGACCATGTCGAAGACCGACTTCTCCCGATCGGAGAAGTTGGGGAAGGCGATCCACTGACCGTCGATGAGCGAGACCCGCACGCCACCGATCGGGCCGGAGAAGGGTAGGCCGGAGATCTGCGTCGAGGCGCTGGCCGCGTTGATCGCGAGCACGTCGTACTGGTGGTCGGGGTTGAGAGCGAACACCGAGATGATGACCTGGACCTCGTTGCGCAGCCCCTTGGTGAAGGTGGGGCGCAACGGGCGGTCGATGAGGCGGCAGGTGAGGATGGCATCGGTGCTGGGCCGACCCTCCCGGCGGAAGAACGATCCGGGGATCTTGCCGATCGCGTACATCCGCTCCTCGACGTCGACCGTCAGCGGGAAGAAGTCCAAGTGCTCCTTGGGCTGTTTGCCTGCGGACGTGGTGGACATGAGCATGGTGTCGTCGTCGAGGTAGGCGACGACGGCTCCGCCGGCCTGCCTGGCCAGCCGTCCGGTCTCGAACCGGACCGTGCGCGTGCCGAACGAGCCATTGTCGATGACGGCTTCGGCGACGGTGATGTCTGGACCCTCCATGTGGGCCCTCGCTTTCTTTTTTCCATAAGTGCCCTGGCACATCGTCGTTGTGTGCCGGGTTTCATCCTGCCGGAGGAGTCTCCGGCTCCATCCGCAGCGCGGATGGACGTTCAGTTGGGTGCTGCCGGCGCGCCTCGCGGGGGCCGCGTGCCGGCATCAATGACCGAAGGCGGTCGCCGGTTTGTGCGGCGCCCGCCTTCGGGCAGATGTTAATCGGCGCAGGCCGCGGCGCGTGATCAGCGCCCGATATCGCGCGATGTCGGTGGATTGCAGGTAGCGCAGCATCCGCTTGCGCCGGCCGACGAGCAGGAGCAGACCGCGACGGCTGTGGTGGTCGTGCTTGTGCATCCGGGAGTGCTCGGTGAGGTCGAGGATGCGCTGCGTGAGCATCGCGACCTGCACCTCGGGGGAGCCGGTATCGCCCTCGCTCGTGGCGTATTCGGTCATGATTCGCTGCTTGACGTCAGGCTCCAAGGGCATGGATGACCGACTCCTTGTCTCACTCGTTGCGCGGTGCTCCAGGGCAGGTCCACCTGGGCGCTATCGATCCGCGGCCGATCACACGGCGGTCCAAGCGTAACAGCGGCCCCAGCGCCGTCCTAATCGAGCAACCCCAGATCCGTATGCCGCCGAGCCGGCTTCCCGAGGAACGTCGTCGTGCCTGGGCTGCCGGGAAAACGGCACACTTCTGCCGGCAGTCGAGAAGTTGTGTCCGCCGCATCCCCTATCTCGGTTTCGGGATGCGCTAGGAAGGGTAGGCGCCAAGAGAGCACTCGGGATCCCCTACTGAAGGAGACTCACCCATGATCATCCTCGGACTGATCCTCTTGCTGATCGGCATCTTCGTCAAGATCAGCATCC
>JAKDLQ010000309.1 GCA_030452775.1 Micrococcales bacterium
CCGGCCCGCCCGCGCCGACGGCGAGCCCGTCGGCTCACGAGGCGATGCCGGCCGCCGAACCTGCCGCCCCCACCGTGATCGATGGCACCCCGTGCCTCCGGCCCGGCTGCACCGGCACGTCCGACGACGGCTACTGCGACGTCTGCGGCACCCCCATCACCCTGCCGGGGGTGGCCGGCTCGGCCTCCGCGACGACGACCGCGACGCACCCCGCCGGGCAGGGAGCAGTCAGCGGGGTCGGCGGCGTCGGGGCCGAGCTGTCGACCTCCTCGGCCGCGTCGAGCAACCTCGCCTCGGCAGCCCTGGGCTCGAAGCGGGCCCGCGAGTCCGGCTCGGCCGCCACCCGGCGCACCGGCAGCTCCCAGCGGCTGCGCAGCGCCCGTCTCGGCGGCGGCATCACGACGGTCCGCCCGGCTCCGCAGATCGATGCCGACAAGGCTCTGCTGACCAACCCGAGCGTTCCCGAGCACAAGCGCTTCTGCCCCAGGTGCGGCGAGCCCGTGGGCCGCGGTCACGACGGCAGGCCGGGTCGGACCGAGGGCTTCTGCGCCAACTGCCGCCACCCCTTCTCCTTCGACCCGAAGCTGCGTGCCGGGGACCTCGTCGCCGGGCAGTACGAGGTCGCCGGCTGCCTGGCCCACGGCGGTCTCGGCTGGATCTACCTCGCCCGCGACAAGAACGTCTCCGACCGCTGGGTCGTGCTCAAGGGCCTGCTCAACTCCGATGACCCCGACGCCCTCGCGGCCGCGATCGCCGAACAGCGCTTCCTCGCCCAGGTGTCGCACCCGAGCATCGTCGAGATCTACAACTTCGTCACCCATGACGACGCCGGCTACATCGTCATGGAGTACGTCGGCGGCACGTCCCTCAAGGCGATCCTCAAGCAACGGATGCAGGCCGCGGGACGCTACGACCCCCTCCCGGTCGATCAGGCCCTGGCCTACATCCTCGAGATCATGCCCGCCTTCGCCTACCTGCACGATCTCGGGCTCGTCTACTGCGACTTCAAGCCGGACAACATCATCCAGGTCGGCGACGAGGTCAAGCTCATCGACCTCGGAGGGGTGCGCCGGGTCGATGACGAGGACTCGGCGATCTTCGGCACGGTCGGCTACCAGGCCCCGGAGGTCGCGGATCTCGGCACCTCGGTCGCCTCCGACATCTACACCATCGGGCGCACGCTCGTCGTCTTGACGATGGAGTTCCGCGGCTACCAGTCGACCTACCTCAATATCCTGCCGCCGCAGGACTCGGTCCCGGTCTTCCAGAAGTACGACAGCTTCTACCGCCTCGTCGCCAAGGCCTGCGCGCCCAACCGCGACGACCGCTTCGTCTCCGCCGACGAGCTGCGCTCGCAGATGATCGGCGTCCTGCGCGAGGTCGTCGCCATCGACCGCGGTGCCGGCGCCGCGACGAGCACCGTCTCCTCGCTGCTCTTCGAGTCGCCCGCACCGCGCGGCGACGAGGACAACTGGCGCACCCTGCCGGCCCTGCGCCGCGACCCGCACGATCCCGCATCCGGATGGCTACAGACCGTCACGGGCACCCCGAGCGAGCGGCTGCGGATGCTGGCCAAGGCGACGACCGAGACGACCGAGGTGATGCTCGAGACGGCCCACACCGCGCTCGAGGCCGGCCAGCGCGAGATCGCCGACGCCCGCGCCCAGGCGCTGCTTGCGGCCGACCCCTGGGAGTGGCGAGCCGTCTGGGTGCAGGGCCTGGCCGCCCTGGAGCGCGGCGACTTCACGAGCGCCCAGGCCGCCTTCAATGCCGTCTACGGGCAGGTCCCCGGCGAGCTGGCCCCCAAGCTCGCGCTGGCTCACGCCTGCGAGAAGGCCGGTGACGATGCCGTCGCCGAGAACCTCTACGTCGCCTGCGCCCGCACCGACGCCACCTACGTGCCGATGGCCGCCTTCGGCCTGGCCCGGATCCGGGCGGCGCGCGGCGATATCGGCGGAGCCGTCGCGGCGTACGAGCTCGTGCCCGTCCAGTCGAGCGACTACCGGAAGGCGCGGGCCGGACTCGCCGAGCTGCTGACGAGATCCAACCGCAGCCTCGCCGACCTCGTCGAGGCGCTCGGCGCCCTCGATCACGCCTCACTCACCCCGGCCCAGCGGGCCCACGTCACCACCGAGATCTACCGCAAGGCACTGGA
>JAKDLQ010000034.1 GCA_030452775.1 Micrococcales bacterium
CTTGGCCACAGGGGCCTCCTTGGTCGGATACGCTGGTGGATCCACGCTCTGCATCGAGGTGGTGGCGCCGATGATATCCACCCTCCGGCGAAGGCAGGGGAAGCGCGGTAGGTTGGCCGGTATGACTTCTGCGATGACGGCCAAGACCTCGCCACTTCACGACCGACACGTCGCGCTTCACGCCAAGTTGGCCGATTTCGGCGGCTGGGACATGCCCATCGAGTACCCGGGAGGAGGTGTGGTTGCCGAGCACACCGCCGTGCGAGAGCGGGTCGGCATCTTTGACGTCAGCCACCTCGGCAAAGCATCGGTGACCGGCCCGGGCGCCGCCGACTTCGTCAACGCCTGCTTCACGAACGACATCCGGCGCATCGAGCCGGGGTCCGCGCAGTACACGATGTGCTGCGACGAGTCGGGCGGAGTCGTCGATGACCTGATCGCCTACCTCAAGTCGGACGACGACGTCTTCCTCATGCCCAACGCGGCCAACAGCGCCGAGGTGTGCCGGCGTCTCGAGGAGGCGGCGCCGGAGGGAATCTCGGTGACCAACCTGCACGATCGCTACGGCATCGTCGCCGTGCAGGGCCCCCAGAGCGACGCGGTGCTCACGACGCTGGGCCTGCCGATCGGCCACGACTACATGTCCTTCCTCGAGGCGGACTGGCACGGCGGTCCGGTCACCGTGTGCCGGACGGGATACACCGGCGAGCGTGGCTACGAGCTCGTCTCACGCTGGGATGACACGGAAGCGCTCTGGGACGCCCTCGTGGCGGCCATGGGGCCCTTCGATGGCAAGCCTTGCGGTCTCGGGGCCCGCGATACGTTGCGCACCGAGATGGGCTACCCCCTCCATGGGCAGGACCTCTCGCTCGATATCTCGCCCGTCCAGGGACGTGCCGGCTGGGCCGTCGGCTGGAAGAAAGACACCTTCTGGGGCAAGGACGCACTGGTCGCCGAAAGGGCCGCACCATCGCGGCGCAGCAGGGGACTACTCGTCACCGGGCGTGGCGTCCCGCGGCCCCATTGCGCCGTCTCCGCCGAGGGTGCGGTGATCGGTGAAGTCACCTCAGGCACGTTCTCCCCGACCCTCAGGCAGGGAATCGCCTTGGCGCTGCTTCCCCTCGACGTCGCCGACGGTGCGACCGTGCAGATCGATGTTCGCGGACGGGCGATCGACGCGGCTGTCGTCAAGCCGCCCTTCGTGCAGGTCCAGGTCCGCGAATAGGGGCGCCCCTCCCTGCCGTCCGCCGACCGAGCAGGGCCGTGGAGTGACCGATCCCAGTTCCACGGCGAACTCCTACCGCGGATCGAGTTGGGGTTCGATGACCTCTGGCCGGAAGCCCCGGCCGACGATGCGCGCCGTGATGCGCCTCAGCATCGGCAGCAGGATCGCTACGGCGGTCCGTTGCCACCATCGCATCGGGTTCGCCAGGAAGCCGCCGCCACCGGGCTTCGCGACGATCGCGTGGAGGCGCAGCTGGAGGGGTTGCATTCGACTCACCGGCGCGAGGCGCCGCTTCTGCACACGCTCGAGGTCTGCGGTGTCGAGGGCCCCGCAGCGCAGCGGATCGACCAGGAGGTTCGCGGCGGCGACAGCGTCCTGGATCGCGTAGTTGACTCCGACGCCGAACGCCGGCGACATGGCGTGAGCTGCATCGCCGATGCACAAGAGCCCGGGTTGCCACCAGCGGCTCAGCCGGTTCACCTGCACCGTCAGGAGTCTCACCTGGCTCCACTCCGCGACGGAGCCGACGACCTCAGCCAGGAATGGGGCGACCCGAACGATGCGAGCCCGAAACTCCTCGAGTCCAGCCTCCCGGATCGCGGGATAGCCACCCTTGGGGATGAGCATCCCCGCCTGGTAGTACCCGTCCCGAGGGATCGTGACCACCATCGACTCGGCGTCGAGGTAGGCGAGCGTGTCTGGTGGGTTCATCGCCGTCCTCGGCAACCGGAACCACAACACGTCGACAGCGACGCCGTAGTCCCTCGGCTCGAGGCCCGCCGAGCGGCGGACCGTCGAATCGCGGCCGTCGGCTGCAACGGTGAGGGCAGCGTCGATCTCGATGGGACCAGCATCAGTTGCGACTGTGAGTCCGCGGACCGCATCGCCGTCGCGAAGGATGCCCGTTGCTTCGGCGCCCATCATGAGATGAAATGCCGGGTACCGGGCCCCCTCCTCGGCAAGAAGGGCGAGGAAGTCCCATTGAGGCATGAGCGCGACACCCCGGTTCCTGCCGGGCAGATGGGAGAAGTCGACCGGGGTGAGACGATTGCCGTTGATGACGATGTCGAGTGTGCGAATCACGGTCTGACGGATCGCGTCGAATCGATCTCGAAGTCCGAGCTGATCGATGAGGTCGATCGTCGAGGGGTGAATCGTGTCTCCACGAAAGTCCCTGAAGAAGTCGGGGTGCTTCTCCAGGACGATGACATCGACCCCGGCCCGTGCCAGCAGCAGGCCCAGCATGACGCCGGCTGGACCGCCGCCGGCGATGCAACACGTTGTCGAGAGTCGCGAATCCGGCATCGCAATCCTCCGAAGGTAGCTGCTGTCTTCATCCCGCGCGCGCTGCCAGGGTATCGGCATGCAGGTGTCCAGAGGGGACGTGGCCGGGACGGTTCAGTAGGTCGGAAGGACGGCGTCACAGATCGAGGCGACGACGAGTGCAGCGCCAGGCGATCGTCGACGCGCCGGCTCTTGCCGCTGCGGATTGGACCGGTCGCGAGCCTCGTCCTCGTTGCCTCACCGTCCGCCCGGTCCCTTCGTGTCGACGGGTGGCGGTGCGGTCTCGACAGGTCGTGCGGCCGGTCCGAACACGACGGGCACACCGAAGGCCGCGCGCCGGGCGCCACGCCGGAAGACCCGCAGCAGGGCGGGCCCGGCGATGAGGACGAGGAGCGCGTTGAGCACGCCGCGCGGCAGGTCCCACCCGAGGGAGGTGGCGGCGTAGAAGAGTGCGTAGTGTGCGAGATTCTCCTCGAAGGGGGCGCCGGGCACGAAGCCCATCCCGCTCGGGGCGTTGGCACCGATGAACGGCCAGAACCAGAGGTTCATGAAGACGCCGAACAGCAGCCCGGTGCCGAGGGCATAGCCGGCGAGGACCCAGCGCTCGCTGCGCGCACCGGGACGGCCGGGCAGGAGGCCTGCACCGAGCCCGATCCCGCCCGCGCAGAGCATCTGGAAGGGGAGCCACGGCCCGACTCCGCCGGTGAGCATGGCGCCGGTGAGCAGGGCGAGCGAGCCGGAGAGGAACCCGACGCCGGGGCCGAGCACCCGCCCGGCGATGATGACAACGAAGAACATCGGTTCGAGGCCAGCGGTTCCGACGCTGAGTACGCGCATGGCGCCTCCGGCGGCGGCGGCCACGCCGAGGATGGCGATGGTCTTGGCGTCGAGGCGCCCCGCGGTCACCTCGGCGAGGCAGACGAGGGCGAGCAGGGCAAGGAGCGCGGCGAACAGCCAGGGAGCATCGTTGCCGTGTGCCTTGGCGAACTGCGCCGAGACGATGAACGGCCAGGTGAAGGCGAGCACGCTGATCACTGCGACCGCGATGAGCGTGATCCGCGAGGGCCACGTGAGGGGGACGACCCGACGCTCGCTCATGCCGTCTGGCCCAGAGCCGTGGCGACCTCGTCAACCGTGAGCCAGGTCTGGGGAAGCAGCACCTTGGTCACCTGGGGCGCGAAGGCCGGGGAGGCGGAGAGCACCGCACGGGCCGGGCCGTCGGTGACGACCTCGCCGTCGGCGAGGACCACCACACGGTCGGCGACCTCGGCCGCGAGCTCGACATCATGGGTGGCGAGCAGGACCGTGGTGCCAGTCGCGGCCAGCTCGGCGAGGATCGCCCCGAGGCGAGCCTTGGCGCCGTAGTCGAGGCCACGGGTGGGCTCGTCGAGCAGGAGCACCTGAGGGGACCCGGCGAGAATGACCGCGAGCGCGAGTTCGAGCCGCTGACCCTCGGAGAGGTCGCGCGGATGGGAGGCCGGGTCGAGGCCACCGGAGATCCGGAGCAGGAGGGCGTCCGTGGTGCCGTCCGGAGCGCCGAAGTCGCGGTCGGCGGCAACACACTCGGCGGACACCGTCTCGGCGTAGAGCAGCAGCTCTGGCTGTTGCGGCACGAGTCCGACGACCCGGACCCGCTCGCGAGGGGCGCTGGCGTGCGGGTCGATGCCCTGCCGGCCCAGGCGGATCGTGCCACCTGCGAGCCGGTGCTGGCCGGCCACGGCGCCGAGCAGGGTCGACTTTCCGGCCCCGTTGCGGCCCATGAGGACCGCGACCGAGCCCTGCCTCAGGCCCAGGTCGATGCCGTGGAGGATCCGTCGTCCGGCTCGGTCGACCTTGACGCCAGCGATGCTCACGGCCAGGTCCGCGGCGGCGACCACGGTGGAATCCGCACGCGGCCGAAGCTGTCCCATCGGCCCTGGTGTCGGCCCTGGGACCGGCGCCCGCGAGTCCTGCGGCGCCTGGTCCGCGAGCCGGTCCCGCAGCTCACCCGCCCGGCGACGGGCGTCGCGGATCGACAGGGGAGTCGGCGTCCAGCCAACGAGCCGAGAGAGGGCCACCACCGGCGGGTGGATCGCCGAGACCGCCATGGCGGCGGCCGGGTCGAGCAGCTCGGAGGTCTGCCCCTGCTCGATGAGGACCACCCGGTCGGCGTGGTGGACGACTCGCTCGAGACGGTGCTCGGCCAGGACCACGGTGACACCGAGATCGTGGACGATCCGGTGCAGCGACGCCAGGACCTCTTCAGCCGCGACCGGATCGAGCGCCGAGGTGGGCTCGTCGAGGACGAGGATCCGGGATCCGGCGGCGAGCACTGATGCGATGGCCACCCGCTGCTGCTGCCCGCCGGAGAGTGCCTGAAGACTCCGCGCGCGAAGGGGTGTGAGGCCGAAGAGATCGAGCGTCTCCTCGACCCGCCGCCGGATCGCCGTCGGGTCCAGGCCCATCGTCTCCATGCCGTAGGCGACCTCCTCCTCGACGACGTCGGTGACGAAGGTGGCGGCGGGGTCCTGTTCCACAAGGCCCACGACGGTCGCGAGGTCTCGGGGTCGGTGCGTGGCGGTATCGAGCCCGGCCACGGTGACTCGGCCCGAGAGGGTGCCCCCACTGAAATGTGGCACGAGCCCGTTGATGGTGCGCAGCAGCGTCGACTTGCCGCTGCCGGTCGGGCCTACGACGAGGACCAGTTCCCCCTCGGGGATCTCCAACGAGACGTCGCGCAGGCTCGGGCCTGTGGCCCCGGCGTAGTGCAGCGTGACGTGGTCGAAGCTGATCATGTGGCCCGCCTCGGTCTCGGGGTGAACACGGCCGGGGTGGCGGCGAGCAGCAGCGCGAGGACCGCGGGGAGCGGGACGGCGGGCAGCTGGGCCTCCTGGCTCGGGGTCAGGCCGTTCCAGCCGGCGGCGGAGCCGGTCACCATCACGGCGCCGGCGAGCGCGCCCACGAGCACGGTGAGCGACTCGGTCCACGTCCACGGGTCACGCCGGTAGCCGGACCTTCGGTCGCGGGAAGCGCCGACGACGAGGCTCGCCGCCGCAAGCAACCCTCCGACGATGAGCAGGGGGAGCCCGAGCACCCCACCGGCCGAGGCATCGAGCAGTCCGTACAGCCCCCCGAGTATCCCGAGGAGGCCGACGAGGGCCAGCACCGAGGCCAGGCGTCGTCCGCCCGCCGTCATCGTCACCGCTCGACCATAGCCCCGTGACTCCATCGACGCGGCCAGGCCGAGGGAGCGTTCGAAGGCCGTCTCGAGGATGGGCACGGTGAGACGGGCCAGCTCCCCGAGGCCGCGGCCGTCATGTCCGCGCAGCGTCCGGGCGGCCCGGACCGTCCGGGCATCGGCGAGCAGTTGTGGGGCGAAGGTGAGACCGACCACCACGGCCGTACCGACGTCGTAGAGGGTCGCGGGTAGATAGCGCAGCAGGCGGCGGGGGCTGGCCAGCGCATTGGCGGCTCCGAGGCAGGCGAGGATCGCGGCGAGGCGCAAAGCCTCGTAGACGGCATACAGCAGGGACTCGAGCGTGACCAGTCCGCCGATCCGCACGTTGGCCGCCCAGTCCGGTAACGGGATTCGCGGCAGGGTGAAAAGCTCCGTGTCGCCGACGATGCCGTTGCCGAGGATCATCGTCAAGGCGACCCGGAAGGCGATGATGACCAGACCGATGACGAGGAATGGGACGAGCATGTTGGCCGTGGCCGGGTCGCGGCGCTCGCTCACGACGAGGACGCACACGCCGATGACGAGCAGCAGCAGGACGGGGTTGGTCGTCCGGGATGCCGCCGTGGCAAGGCCCAGCCCCCACAGCCACCAGGCTGCGGGGTGTTGGAGCCGCTCACGCCGGACCACCGGGGGAAGCGCGTGGCTCAGGTGTCGTGCCGGGCGGCGGCCGCCCTGCGGGCGCGGATGACGAGGAAGACGATGAGGGCGAGCAGGGCGATCCCGGCGATGACGTATGCCGCCGTGCTCATCCCCGACGACGATGCGGCCGGGGTCGCCGGAGCCTGCGCCTCCGGTGCGGCGGTGGTCGGGCTCGCCGCCTCGCCGGCAGCGCCGGCGGCGCCGGGCGCGGGGATCGTCACGGATGCGTCGGGTTCCTCGGCAGGCTTGCTGACCGTCCCCACCTCGCCGCCACACCCGGTGGCGGGATAGCCGGCGACCGCGCAGACGAGGCCCTTCTCGACCCGTAGGTCACCGGCCGCCTTGAGAGCCTCGGCGCTCGTGGCGTCGGGCGCAAGGACCGCACAGGTCGCCTTGGGCTCGGGTGGGGTGGCGTTGTCCGCGGAGTCGGCTGCGCGCCCGAAGTCGACGACGACGCCGACCCGCTTCTTGCCGTCCTCGGCGGGTGTGGCGCCGCAGATCTCGTCGAAGGTCAGCACCGCTCGCGGGAACCGGGGCGCCGACGGGTCGCTCACCGCGTAGCGCCACCCGTCGACCGAGCCGTCCTTGGGCACCGTCTGGTCGGCGCCCTTCTGAGCGAACGCCCACGCGCCGTCGGTGAGTTGGTAGAAGCCCCAGAAGCGGTAGGAGGCAGCATCGGCCGGGCCGACGGTGAGCGCACCGAAGGCGGCGGCGAGTAGGGCAGCGATGATGACTCGGATCGGAGTACGACGATGGGTGGGCATGGTTCCTCCTCGCGGTGGGACACCGCGCGGGGACTGCTGTTGACATCCATCCCGTGTGGTGACTCCGGTCCGCATTCCACGACAGACGGTTGACAGGAGCCGAACGGAGTTGGGTTTTCCGGCTGCGCCGCCGAGGACCGTGCCCCGGCTGACGTCACGGTTGCGGGTCAGCGCCGGAGTCGCACCGGCTTGCCCCATCCCCATCAGGTGAGCGAACGGTCGCACGTCCGGGTGGCCCGCGTCAAACATCGCCTGGTCGAGACCCTGCCGAACCCGCGGCGCCGATAGGCTGTCCCCGCCGTGTGCGCGAGCGGCGAGCTGGACAGGGCGGCCACAGGCGCGGCGGGCCGGGGCCTCAGGTGGAAGGAATGGGACATGGCGAAGGACTTCGCCCATGCACAAGGGCAGTGCGCTGAGGAAGGTGTAGCCGATGAGCGCTGATTGGACGTGGACGTGCTTCGACGCCGAAGGGACCCCGGTGATCGGGGATCCGGCGCCCGGCACCGGGTTTCCCACGCAGAGCGACGCCGAGAACTACCTGGCTGAGTCCTGGAAGCAGTTGCTCGACGCCGGGGTCGACTCGGTGACCTTGCGCGAGGGCGACACCATCGTCTACGGACCGATGAGCCTGCGCCCCATCGAGTGAGCCGAGTGAGCGGACGCGGCTCGAACCGCGAGCACGGTTCGACCCGGCTCCGGTGCGAAGGTCAGGGCGTCAGTGGCCCAGCGTCGAGCAGTGGTCAGGGACGTAGGTCGTGTGCTCCCGCGACGGGCGCTCATACCCTCTCGGCTTCGGACGAGCCGGCAGGTGCAGCGTCGGCGGCGGCACCTCGACATAAGGGATCGTCGAGAGCAGGTGCGCCATCATGTTGAGCCGAGCCCGCTTCTTCACATCGCTCTCGACGACGAACCAGGGCGCCTCCGGGATGTCCGTGTGCACCATCATGTCGTCCTTGGCGCGGGAGTAGTCCTCCCACCGGGTGATCGACTCCAGATCCATCGGCGAGAGCTTCCACTGGCGCAGCGGATCCTCGAGACGGGAGCGGAAGCGGCGCTGCTGCTCCTGATCGCTCACGGAGAACCAGTATTTGCGCACGAGGATCCCGTCCCCGACGAGCAACCGCTCGAAGATCGGGCATTGTTGAAGGAAGCGGTGGTACTCGGTGGGGGTGCAGAAGCCCATCACCCGCTCGACTCCCGCCCGGTTGTACCAGGAGCGGTCGAAAAGCACGATCTCCCCCGCACTCGGCAGGTGCTCGACGTAGCGCTGGAAGTACCACTGACCCTTCTCGCGCTCGGTGGGCGCCGGGAGGGCGGCGATGCCCGCTACTCGGGGGCTGAGATACTGCGTGATCCGCTTGATCGTGCCGCCTTTGCCGGCAGCGTCTCGACCCTCGAAGATCACGAGGATCCGCTGTCCCTCGGTCTTGACCCACTCCTGGAGCTTGACGAGTTCGGATTGCAGGCGGGCGAGCTCGGTTTCGTAGACTTTCGCAGGCACCTTCTGCTCTGATCGCTCGGCTCGCCCGTGCTTTCCCTTCGTCATGACGGCAGCGTAGCGAGGTCCCGCCGTCAGGTCGGCTGCGGGCCCCTGGGCCGGGTGGGCTTGGGCATCCGGGTGCGGCGCATCTGGAAGGCGCGCATGACGGCATACCACGCGTCGCCTCGCTCGGAGCCCCCGAACTTCTCCTGGATGCGCTTCTTGGTGCGATGCCACATGAGGAAGGCATCGAGGACGGCGACCGCGATGAGGCCGTAGACGAGGATGAACACGCCCATGAGGGCCCACGGGGTGCGGATGAAGCTGAGTAGCAGGACGAGCAGCATCACGGGGAGCATGAACTCGCCGACGTTCCACCGCGCATCGACGCTGTCGCGGATGAAGCGGCGTCGCGGCCCCTTGTCGCGGGGCGGGAGATAGCGTTCGTCACCGGAGAGCATGGCCTTGCGCTGCTTGGCCATCGCCTCGCGCCGGGCGACCTTGTCCTTGGACTTGGCCACCTTGCGGTCGGTGACGACGAGCGGGCGCTTGTTGGCGGCCTCCTGGTCGCGGCGCTTGGGCGTCGGCCGGTTCTTGGCCCCGGGCCTCGCCTCGGCGCTGCCGGATTCGTCCTTGAGCTGGTCATTGAGGGTCTTGTCGCGTCCGAACACGTGCCCCAGTCTAGATGCACCGCCAGCCTCGCCCTGCCGAAGGCCCGGACGACGTCGGTCAACGCAGTGGGACGAAGCGGTAGTAGCCGTGTCGGCTCGTCGTGAGCGCACCGTCCTCCTTGACGACAAGGGTCATCGATCCGGCGACCGGCACCACGAGCCGACCGGGGTCAGCGAGCTGGTCGACGAGCTGCTGGGGGAGCCGGTGCGCCTCGGCCGAGACAAGGATCCGGTCCCACGGAGCGTCGTCGGGGGCGCCGAGGACGTCCGGGTCAGCCGCTCGAATCCGCGCCCCGGAGCCGCTTGCGGCAAGGTTCGCCGAGCCCCACTCGACCAGCTCCGGCTCGAGCTCGACCCCGAGCACGTGGCCAGTCGGGCCGACGAGGTGGGCGAGCAGCGCCGTGGTCCATCCGGAGCCGGCACCGACGTCGAGCGCGCGCTGGCCGGGCCGCACATCCAGCAGGCGCAGCATCGCGGCAACGGTGCGCGGCTGCGAGTTGGTCTGACCCCGGCCGATAGGGATCGGCCCGTCGTGCCCAGCACGCCACTGGGACCCGCGGGGGAGGAAACCCTTCCGCGGGACAGCATCGAAGGCCGCGCGCACCGCGTCGTCCATGGGTCGAGTCAACCATGCGAGGCGCCACTTCACCCCGGGTCGGGTGCTACCGGACATCGAGGGCGCTCGCTGTCACCGTGCCGTTGCCGTTACTCGCGACCCTGGGCCGTCCTCGGGGGTGCGCCTGCGGGCGAGGAGGTGCAGCAGGTTGCCCATTCCCCGATACGGATCCGTCCGACCCAGACGCTCCTCGACATCGAGCATGGCCGCGAGCTCGTCCGCTCCGGGCACCGGCTCGTCGAGCGGCACGGCGTCGGTGGAGACGCGGATGCCGTACCACGCCTCGATATCGAGGCCGGCCCTGCCGCAGTCGATGCTCAGCGACGTCAGGGTATCCGCGCGGGCGTCGACGCCGATCTCGTTGCGGTATCGAGGATCCCGGCGCTCGCGTCGCGCCGCTTCGGTCTCGTCGAGCATCGCGGCCGCCGTTGCCCAGTCGTGACGGCATGCGGGCCGCCAGGCCAGCGCGTCGGCGTTGCGCCCGACCAGCGACACCAGCCCGCCCGGCGCCGCCCGGCCGGCCAAGGTGGCGATCGCCGAGGTCGAGTCGGGCAGGTACATGAGCACCCCGTGGCACAGCACGATGTCGTATGCCGCCGGGCGCGTCACGTGCATCAGGCCGGCCAGGTCGGTGGCGAGCAAGTCGACGCGGGAGCGCACGTCCGGGGGGAGGAGCCCGGCGGCATACTCGAACGCCTCGCGCATCCGGGGTTCCGGCTCGGCGGCGGTCACGATGTGCCCCAGGGCGGCGAGTCGCAGCGACTGGGTGCCCTGTCCGGCACCCACGTCAAGGACGTGCAGCGGGCGGTCCACGGGCAGGTGGGCCATGATCTGGCGGGTCACCATCTCTTGGCGCACGACGTTGCGCAGGTTGCCGAATCGGGCGAGCCACGGCTCGATCCCCTCGGCGAAGGTGTTGTCGCCCCGCATGAGTGGAAACCTACCGACGCCGCGGGGGAGTCGCATCGGTAGGCTCGGGCTCGTGACCGACAACGTGCTTGCCCCAGACCAGATCCAGGCCATCCGCGACCGCGTGGCGGACCTCATGCCGCAGGTGCGCGCCGATCTCGAGTCGCTCGTGCGGATCCCCAGCGTGTCCGCGAGCAGTTTCGATCAGAGTCAGGTCGCCCGCAGTGCCGAGGCCGTGGCCGCGCTACTGCGCGCCGAGGGCCTCGACACCGAGGTCATCGTCGAGGGTGGCCGGCCGGCCGTCATCGGCCACCTCGACGGCCCCCAAGGCGCGCCGACGGTGACGCTCTATGCCCACCACGACGTGCAGCCGCCCGGTGACGAGGCGGACTGGGACAGTGCGCCCTTCGAGCCGGAGGAGCGCGACGGGCGGCTCTACGCTCGCGGCGCCGCCGATGACAAGGCCGGGGTCATGGCGCACATCGCGGCGCTGCGGGCCCATCGGGGGGCCCTGCCGGTCGGGGTCACGGTCTTCGTCGAGGGGGAGGAGGAGTCGGGTTCACCATCGCTCGGGACGATCCTTGCCAAGCACGGTGACCGGCTCGCCGCCGACGCCATCGTCATCGCCGACTCCACCAACTGGGCGATCGGGAGCCCGGCTCTGACCACGACCCTGCGTGGCGGCGTGCGTGTCATCGTCCGGGTCCGGACCCTGAGCCACTCGATCCATTCGGGGATGTACGGCGGCGCCGCCCCCGACGCGGTCACGGCGCTCGTGCGGCTGCTCGCGTCGCTGCACGACGACGAGGGCAACGTCGCGGTCGCTGGGCTCGACGCGGGCGAGGCGGCCGATCTGGACTACGACGAGGCGCGCTTCCGGGCGGAGTCCGGCCTGCTCGACGGCGTCAGCATGATCGGCTCCGGCTCGATCCTCTCGCGGCTGTGGACCAAGCCGTCGATCACGACGATCGGGATCGATGCGACCTCGGTGGACAAGGCTTCCAACACCCTCGCGGCCAAGGCTGCGGCGAAGGTCTCGATGCGGATCGCGCCGACCCAGGACCCGGCCGCCGCCTACGAAGCGCTCCGGGCCCACCTCGAGAGCCACGCCCCGTGGGGCGCCCAGGTGGAGGTCACCCTCGAGGAGAGCGGGTCGGGCTTCGCGGCGGATGCGCAAGGTCCGGTCTACGACGAGGCTCGGGCATCCTTCAAGGACGCGTGGGGGGTCGACCCGGTCGACATGGGCGTCGGCGGGTCGATCCCGTTCATCTCCGACTTCGCGGCGCGCTTCCCGGACGCGTCGATCATCGTCACGGGCGTCGAGGATCCCGACACCCGGGCACACGGTGCCAACGAGTCGCTGCACCTCGGCGAGTTCACCCACGTGTGTGAGGCCGAGGCGATCTTCCTCGCCCGGATGGGTGCGCTGCGCCACTGATCACCGTGCGCCACTGATCACCGTGGAAGGCGCTCACCACGATGGCCATCTGCACGCTCGACTCTCATGCCTGCGTCGGTCGCGGTCGGACTCCTTCGGCCCCCCTGGGTGAGCACCACTGATCATGTGTGCCGCTGATCGTCCGCATGCAGCCAGCCCGGCCAGCGTGGTGCCCCTCGTGCTCGGGTCTCCTCCGTGAGGAAGGGTCCGGGACTTCACGCAGTCGCGTTCCCGGTGCCCGGGGGCACGGCGAGGCTGGGAGACGCCTCGGCGGCATACGAACTGGCGAGATGTGACGTGCGACTCGGCCGGAGTCCGAGCGTCACCAGCGCGAGGATGCCCGCGAGCGCCATCGAGTTGGCCGCGGCCGCGCCGAGCGCGCCCGCGCCGAGCGCGCCCGGCAGTACCCCGCCGAGGTACCAGTGCGGGGCCAGCAGGGCCACGGTCGCCACGACAACGGCGGAGACGAAACGACGTTCTCGCAGCAGCAGGGCGGCGACCGCCGGGAGCATCAGCCAGTGGTGCGACCACGAGATCGGTGAGACGAGCAGTCCGATGAGGCCGCACGTGAGGACCGACTCGATGGCCGGGCGATCGCGGCGCAGGGCGAGTGCGCGCATCCCCAGCGCGAGGACGACGAGGGAGGCGAGGGCCCAGACGACCGCCGCATGGTTGGGGACCAGGCGCTCGGCCACCCCTCGAAGGCTCTGGTTGTCGGCGAAGCCGAGTCCACCGACACGCCCCGGATCGGCGACGAGGTCGCCCCAGAAGCGCCGCGACGCCGCAGGGAGGACCGCCGCCCCAGCTACGACCGTTGCGGCAAGGCCCGCCAGCATCCGCACGAGCATCGCCCAGTCACGGCGGAAAATGGGATGCAGGACGAAGACCAGCGGCGTGAGTTTGATCCCGGCGGCGAGACCCGTGAGCCACCCGCGCCAGCGCGTCGGGACGATCAGGAGGTCGACGACGACGAGGCCGACGACGAGGCCGTTGACCTGTCCCAGGTGCAGGCTGCGCAGGACCGGCTCACTTGCTATCCCGCCTGCCACGAGCAGGAGAGCGACCGGGCCTGACGCCGTGCCCCAGCTCGCGACGGTCGCGAAGGATGTGCTCACCACGGTGAGGAGGGCCAGCATCGCAAGCGCGATCGGCTGGGCCAACGACATGAGGGCGCCGAGGATTGCTGCGAACGGCGGATACGTGAAGGGCAGCTCCGCTCGGGCCGCGTAGGGGTCCCGTCCATCGAGCAGACGAGCACCAGCCCGGACGTAGACCTCGAAGTCGATGTGGTTGCCCCGTATGGCAACCCAACCGGCCAACGCGCCGGCCACGAGGCAGGCCACGCCCCCCACCGCCTGGGAGCGGGACACGCTGGGAGTCAGCTCTGCTGGTCCGGCAGCTCACCCGGACATTCGACGCCGCGCTCGGTGTGCAGGTCTGTGCCCTGCACCAGCACGAGGAGAGGGAGCGGAGCGGGCGCGGAGGCGATGTCCGTCGTCATGGCCGAATCGTATGCCCCATAGCTTGCTCGGAGCCGATCAGGTTTCGCGGGCATCTTGACTTGAGGCACTA
>JAKDLQ010000035.1 GCA_030452775.1 Micrococcales bacterium
TCGACTTGGCGCGGGCGCGGCCTGTGGATGAAGGGGCCACTCGACTGGCACGGTCTCAGACCCGGGGCGGGCGCTCGAGGTCGAGGGGATAGGCGAAGGTGTAGGCGGCGACGCGCCTCGCCTGCGGGTTGCCCTGGCCGACGCGGCGGTAGCGCTCGAGGACCTCGACGATGTCGGCCGTCATGGCTCGCAGCTGCTCGGTCGTGACGAGGACCATCGCGTCTCGCCCGCTGCTCGCGTCCTGCCAGTCGAGCGGCCACGTCCGGGCGACGGCGAGCCACCGCTCGTACTGCTCCCCGAAATGGCGCGCATAGTCACGGGCCAGCCACCCGAGCGCGGCCTCGGCGTCCTCGTCGCCGGCGACATCGCTCGGGTACCACCGGGGATTCGCGTCGGTGGCGCGCCAGAGCCGCCGCTTGCCGACGCCCCGCCCGGTGTCGTGTACGAGGCCGGCCGCCTCGAGGCGACGCAGGTGGTAGCTCGTCGCGCCGGAGTTGGTCCCGAGCGTCGCGGCGAGCTCGGTGGCAGTGGCCGGGCCGCCTACCCGTAGCTGCTGGACGAGCCGTCCGCGCAGCGGGTGGGCGAGGGCGCGCAGGGCCGGATCGGCGGGCATGTGTACAGAATACCTTTGCACAATTCATTTGCCCATAGGGGTGCGCGATAGGCCGCTGGATGGAGTCTGTGCAGGTCAGTGCCGCTTTTTCGGGCGGCCCGAGCCGATTTGGGCCGGCCGTCCCTGGTCCGTACCATAGGTGAGGTTGTGCAGCGGCTGCCCGCGACCAGCCCGGCGGGAACGGCCGGGGCGATGCGGACCGAGCTCAGCGGCATACCGGCAAACATCGAAGCGAAGGCAGACTCCATTGCGCACCTACACCCCCAAGCCCGGCGAGGTCACTCGCACGTGGCACGTCATCGACGCGACCGACGTCGTGCTTGGCAGGCTGGCGAGCCAGGCAGCGATCCTCCTGCGCGGCAAGCACAAGCCGCAGTTCGCCCCGCACGTCGACATCGGCGACTTCGTCATCATCATCAACGCCGACAGGGTCGCCCTCACCGGCGCCAAGCTCGAGCAGAAGACCTCCTACCGCCACTCCGGCTTCCCGGGCGGTCTCAAGGCGACCAGCTACACCGAGCTGCTTGCCAAGAGCCCGGAGAAGGCCGTCGAGAAGGCGATCCGCGGCATGCTGCCGAAGAACTCGATCGCTCGCCGACAGCTCACCAAGCTCAAGGTCTATCGCGGTCCTGAGCATCCGCACCAGGCCCAGCGGCCAGTCCCCTTCGAGATCACCCAGGTCGCGCAGTAGGCCCCGGCTTGCTCCGTAGAAAGCGAACAGACACGTGACTGACATTGCCAACGAGGACGTCCTCGATACCGACGAGCCGGAGCTGACCGAGTACACCTCGGAGTCCGAGACGGCCGTCGCCGGGGAGGTGAGGCGAGCTCGCCAGGTCGGGGTTCCGGGCGCGGCCACCGGTCGACGCAAGCAGGCCATCGCCCGCGTCCGGATCGTCCCGGGGAGCGGCGAGTGGAAGATCAACGGTCGCACCCTGGAGGGGTACTTCCCCAACAAGGTGCACCAGCAGATCGTCCGGGAGCCCCTCACCATCCTCGAGCTCGACGGCTCCTACGACGTGCTCGTGCGCGTGCACGGCGGTGGCCCCTCCGGTCAGGCCGGCGCGGTCCGCCTCGGCGTGGCTCGCTCGCTCAACGGGGTCGACGAGGAGCTCAACCGCCCGACGCTGAAGAAGGCCGGCTTCCTGCGCCGCGACGCCCGCGTGCCCGAGCGCAAGAAGGCGGGTCTGAAGAAGGCCCGCAAGGCTCCGCAGTACTCCAAGCGCTGATCAGCCCGGCTGCACTCGGCGGCACACCGAGGAGCAGGTATGCCGCCGAGCTGCGCCCCCAGCGGTAGCCTTCCTCGAAACAACGCGGCGAACGGAAGGCACCCAACGTGGCTCGACTCTTCGGCACGGACGGCGTCCGTGGTGTGGCAAATCAGGACATCACCGCCGAGCTCGTCTTGGACCTGTCGGTCGCGGCAGCCCATGTGCTCGCAGAGGTCGGTGCGTTCCGGGGGCACCGGCCGGTGGCCGTCGTCGGGCGCGATCCGCGTGCCTCCGGGGAGTTCCTCGCAGCGGCCACCGTAGCCGGGCTGGCGTCGGCGGGAGTGGACGTGCGTGATGCCGGCGTGCTGCCGACGCCCGCCATCGCCTACCTCGTCGCCGAGCAGCAGGCCGACCTCGGGGCGATGCTGTCGGCTTCGCACAACCCGATGCCCGACAACGGCATCAAGTTCTTCGCCCGAGGTGGGCACAAGCTTGCCGACGACCTCGAGGACCGGATCGAGGCCCGGTTGCGCGAGGACTGGGCGCGCCCCACGGGCGGCGGAGTCGGCCGGATCTCCCAGCTCATCGACGGGGGCTTCCGATATGTCGCGCACCTGCTCTCCTGCCTGCCGAATCGCCTCGACGGGCTCCACGTCGTCATCGATGCCGCCCACGGGGCGGCATCGCTCGTCGCGCCACGGGCGTTCGAGGAGGCAGGGGCGCACGTGACGCTCATCGGGGTCAGCCCCGACGGGATCAACATCAACGACGGCGTCGGTTCGACCCACCTCGAGGCGCTCAAGCGCGCCGTCGTCGAGGCGGGTGCCGACTTCGGCATCGCGCTCGACGGTGACGCGGATCGGTGCCTCGCGGTGGACGCGACGGGCAGCGAGGTCGACGGCGACCAGATCATGGCCATCCTCGCGCTCGCGTTCAAGGAGCAGGGGGGCTTGCGCGGCGACACGATCGTCGCGACGGTGATGTCCAACCTGGGGATGATCCATGCGCTCGGCTCGGCCGGCATCACGGTCGTGCAGACCGCGGTCGGCGACCGCTACGTCCTCGAAGGAATGCGCAACGGGGATTTCTCGCTCGGGGGCGAGCAGTCCGGGCACGTGGTCATGAGCAGGTACGGCACGACGGGGGACGGCACGCTGACCGGCCTGATGCTCGCTGCCCGCGTCGCCGCGACGGGGCGGACCCTCGGCGACCTCGCCTCGGTGATGTCGCACTTCCCGCAGGTCCTGGTCAACGTCAGGGACGTCGACAAGTCGCGACTCGAGTCGAGCGTCGCGGTGCGCGCGGCCGTGCTCGACGTCGAGTCGCAGCTCGGCCCCTCCGGCCGGGTGCTGCTGCGCAAGTCGGGCACCGAGCCGGTCGTGCGAGTCATGGTCGAGGCGCGTGACGCCGCCCAAGCCCGCGCGCTCGCGGACCGGCTCGTCGACGTCGTCATGGCCGAGCTCTCCCTGTGAGCCGTCCCCGATGAGCTGGCCGACCACGAGCCGTGCCACGGTCTACCAGAACCCCTGGATCACCGTGACGGAGGATGCCGTGACGAGGCCCGACGGGACGGACGGCATCTACGGCGTCGTCGAGCTGCGACACGCCGCCGTCTTCGTCGTCGCCGTCACGCCGGACGATCAGGTGCTCCTGGTCACCGTGGAGCGGCATACGGTCGGCCGGTCCATCGAGGTCCCCTCGGGCGGCACCGACGGCCAGGACCCGCTCGCGGCCGCGCAGCGTGAACTCGCCGAGGAGACCGGCTATGTCGCGAGATCGTGGCGCCGGGTCGGGCAGATGTCGGCACTCAACGGCATCTGCCGGGCTCCGGAGCTCGTCTATCTCGCGACCGATCTCTCGCGGCCTGCGTCAGCATCCGACTCGAGCGCCCGGCGACGCGAGGGCATCGGCGCAGTGCAGTGGGTGCCGATGCGCGAGGTCCTGGCCATGGTGCAGAGCTCCCGGATCACCGACGGCGAGACGATGGCGGCGCTGTTCCTCGCTCTGCTCGAGCTCGGCCGCGTCAGCTGATCCGCCGGAGGTCCGCGTGCCCTCGCGCGCAGGACGCGTCAGCCCACGCCTCAGTCCATGCCTCAGTCCATGCCTCAGTCCATGCCTCAGTCCACGGGCTCCAGCAGCCCCGTATCGACGTCGTAGATGAACCCGCCGACGAGCGTGGAGGCGGGGATGAGCGGGTGCGAGCGCACCTTGGCCAGGTCCTCGCGCAGCTTCTGCACCTGGTCGTCAACGACCCGGAAGCTCTGCCAGGACGCATCGACACCGGCGAGCTGCGTGATCTGCTCACGCAGCTCGTTCTCGGTGCTCGTCGTCATCGCGCACTTGGTGTGCGGGATCACGAGCACCCGATTGACGTTGAGCAGGTGGACCGCGAGCACCAGCGCCTCGAGGGCCTGCTCGGTAACCCGGCCACCCGGGTTGCGGAAGATCTTCGCGTCCCCAGGCTCGAGCCCGACGATGCCGAGCGGGGCGATCCGGGAGTCCATGCAGGTGACGATGGCGACACCGGCCTGGGCGATGCCGTCGAAGCCACCGAGGTGGAAGTTCTCCGCGTAGTGGCGGTTCGCGGCGAGCAAGTCGTCGAAGTTCTTGGGGTTGCTCGGCTTCGCGGTCATGGAGTCCCTCTCGTGTGGGGATGGCGGTCGGGAAGAGCCGGTAGGGCCTCGTGGCCTGCCGTGTCGGTCACGGGCTTGTAAAGGTCAGCGTAACGACCGTGTCGCGCTGGCGGGCCTCGCGACAGTGGAGTAGACAAGGGTGTCGTCGGTGCTGACCGGTGAGGACTCCTCACGCGAGATGTCGCCGGCGCGACGGGAAGGAGTTCTGGTGACCGGTTGCGCTCAAGCACCCCACCGGCGGCGACGGAGTATCACCGGAGCAGTTGCCGTAGCGGCCGCGTCCGGGCTGTTGCTCTCGGCCTGCGGATCGCCGGCGGCGGCCGGCCCCCCGGTGTTGACGTGGTACATCAACCCGGACGGCGGAGGCGCCAATCCCACCAAAGGAGGGCAGGCGCAGCTGGCCAAGGAGTGCACCGATGCCGCTGGCGGTCAGTACTCCATCAGCATCCAGCTCCTGCCCAACAGCGCGAGCGACCAGCGTCAGCAACTGCTGCGCCGCCTCGCGGCCAAGGACGTCGGCATGGACATGATGTCGATGGACCCGGTCTTCGTCGCGGAGTTCGCCGAGGCCACCTTCCTCGACGACGTGCCCGCCGACTCCGCCGACGAGCTCACCAAGGACGCCGTCAAGCCGGCGATCGATGCGGCGACGTGGAAGGACAAGCTGGTCGCGGCCCCGATGTGGGCCAACACGCAGCTGCTCTGGTATCGCAAGTCGGTGGCCAAGGCGGCCGGGCTCGATATGAACCAACCGGTGACCTGGGACCAGCTCATCGACGCGGCCAAGTCGCAGGACGTGACGATCGGCGTGCAGGCCAGTCGCTACGAGGGCTACATGGTGTGGATCAATGCCCTCATCGAGGGCGCGGGCGGCCACATCGTCGAGAACCCCGGCGCTTCCGGGGACCAGCTCAAGTTCGGTCTCGCGAGCGAGGCCGGCAAGGAGGCCGCGGCCGTGATCCAGAAGGTCGCCCGAGAGGGTGTCGCCGGTCCGGCCATGGGCACCACGGACGAGACCGCGGCGCTGGACCTCTTCGCCAACGAGGCGACGAGCGGCTTCCTCGTCAACTGGCCCTACGTCTGGGCGGCGCTGCCGGACAAGAACGTCTCCTTCATCGATGACGTCGGGTGGGCCCGCTATCCGCAGACCGTGGCCGGGAAGGCCTCCAAGCCGCCCTTCGGCGGGATCGAACTCGGCGTCAACTCTGCGAGCACCCACAAGGAGCAGGCCTGGGACGCTGTCAAGTGCATCACCACGCCCGAGCACCAGAAGCTCTACATGCTCGGCACCGGCAACCCGGCCGCCAACAAGACGGTCTATGACGACCCGGAGATCAAGAAGAAGTTCCCCATGTCAGCGCTGATCCGCGAGTCCCTGGACGCTGCCGCCCCGCGTCCGCTGACCCAGTACTACGGTGACGTGTCCAGCGCCGTGCAGCGGACCTTCAGCCCGCCGTCATCGGTCGACCCGGCCACCACGCCGCAGGCGGCGACCGATCTGATCACCGCCGTCCTGAGAGGGGATGCACTCCTGTGAGCGTCACTCAGACCGATCCGCCGGCTCAGGCGAGCTCCAAGAAGAAGAAGAAGCAGGTCATGACGGACCGTGCGAAGGCCGAGCGGTCCCTCGGTTGGCGCCTCGCCGGCCCGGCCTTCGTCGTCATGGTGGCGGTCACCGGCTACCCGATCCTGCAGGCGATCTGGAACTCGTTCTTCAACTATCGGCTCACCGATCCGACGAACAAGAAGTTCACCTTCCTCAACAACTACATCGTCGCCCTGAGCGACGGGGTGTTCTGGCAGGCGACCTGGGTCACCGTGCTCATCACGATCATCACCGTCGCGGTCGAGCTCGTCCTCGGCTTCATCATCGCCCTGGTCATGCACAAGATCGTCATCCCGCGGCGGTCTCTGCGGACGATCGTGCTCATCCCCTACTCGATCATCACCGTCGTCTCGGCGTTCTCGTGGTTCTACGCCTTCCGGACCGATACGGGCTACATCAACCAGTGGTTCGCGTGGCTGCCTGGAATCGACGCCAGCACCGACTGGTTCGGCGGATTCTGGGGCTCGATCTTGGTCATCTGCCTCTCCGAGATCTGGAAGACGACCCCGTTCATGTCGCTGCTCCTGCTCGCGGGGCTCGCCCAGGTGGACGCCTCCATGGAGGAAGCCGCCGAGGTGGACGGGGCCACCTGGTGGCAGCGCCTGACCCGGGTGATCCTGCCTAACATGAAGGCCGCGATCATGGTCGCCCTGCTCTTCCGGACCCTCGATGCGTTCCGGATCTTCGACAACATCTTCATCATGACGGGCGGCGCCAACGGTACCTCGTCCCTGTCGCTGCTGACCTACAACCAGGCCATCGACCGGGTGGAGATCGGGATGGGCTCGGCGCTCGCGGTCCTGTTGTTCCTCTTCGTCCTCGTCATCGCCGCGGCGTTCGTCAGAGGATTCAAGGTCGATCTCACCGGCGGGAGGAACTGACCCATGGCAAGCCAAGACATCAAGGGCACCAAGCCTTACACCCTGCTCGCGATCCCCATCATCATCTGGACTCTCGTCCCGCTGCTGTGGACGCTCGCCCTGTCGGGTAAGAGCCCGGCCGCCCTCGCCAGTGCCAATGAGAACACCCTCGGCAACTTCTGGCCCAAGGACTGGACATGGGACAACTACGCGCTGATCTTCACCGGCGGCGCCTCGGACCTGTTCCTGCCGGCGCTGCGCAACTCGGTGGTCGTCTGCCTCTCCGCCACGGTGATCGGCGTCATCCTCGCGATGTTCTGCGCCTATGCCATCGCGCGGCTCAACTTCCCGGGCAAACGCGTCATCCTCACGACCGCGCTGACGGTCTCCTTCTTCCCCGTCATCGCGATGGTCACGCCGTTGTTCGACTTGTGGACCAAGATCGGCCTCTTCGACACGATCCCCGGCCTGATCATCCCTTACCTCGCCCTCACCCTGCCCCTGTCGATCTGGGTGCTGTCGGCGTTCTTCCAGGCCATTCCCTGGGAGATGGAACAGGCGGCGCAGGTCGACGGCGCAACGACGTGGCAGGCTTTCCGCAAGGTCATCGTGCCACTCGCTGCGCCCGGGGTCTTCACCACGGCGATCATCTCGTTCTTCATCGCGTGGAACGACTTCGTCTTTGCCATCTCGCTCACGTCCGACAAGGCCAGGACCGTCCCGGCCGCGCTGGCCTTCTTCACCGGCGCCTCGCAGTTCGAACAACCCACGGGAGGGATCATGGCGGCCGCGGTCGTCGTCACGATCCCGGTCGTCATCCTCGTCCTGATCTTCCAACGCCGGATCGTCGCCGGCCTGACCTCGGGTGCGGTCAAGGGCTGAGGCCCGAGATCGCCCGACTCTCGAAGGAGTTCGAACTCACATGGCTGAGATCACCCTCAAGAACCTCGTCAAGAAGTATGGTGACGGCTTCCCGGCGGTCAACGACATCTCGCTCGACATCGCGGACGGGGAGTTCATGATCCTCGTCGGGCCCTCCGGCTGCGGCAAGTCGACCCTGCTGCGCATGATCGTCGGCCTCGAGGACATCACCTCGGGCGATATGCTCATCGACGGCAAGCGGGTCAACGAGCTCGCCCCCAGGGACCGCAACCTGTCGATGGTGTTCCAGAACTATGCGCTCTATCCCCATCTCAGCGTCTTCGAGAATATTGCGTTCCCGCTGCGCCTCGCCAAGGGTCACCACTCCGAGGAGGAGATCACCTCCAAGGTCAATGCCGCGTCGGACATGCTTGAGCTCAACGAACACCTCGAGCGCAAGCCGGCCAACCTCTCCGGTGGTCAGCGTCAGCGGGTTGCGATGGGGCGTGCCATCGTCCGTGACGCGGACGCGTTCCTCTTCGACGAGCCGCTGTCCAACCTCGACGCCAAGCTCCGCGGCCAGATGCGCACCGAGATCTCCCGGATGCAGCGACGCCTCGGCACGACAACCGTCTACGTCACCCATGACCAGACCGAGGCGATGACTCTCGGCGATCGGGTGGCGGTGCTCAAGAAGGGTCTCCTCCAACAGTGCGCCTCGCCCCGTGAGCTCTACGACCAGCCCGTCAACCTCTTCGTCGCGGGCTTCATCGGCAGCCCGCCGATGAACTTCCTCCCGGCGCAGGTGGACGGAGCCACGTTGCGACTTCCCTTCTGCGACGTGGAGATCGGGGCCGACCTCGCCGCCAAGGTCGAGGGCAAGGACATCGTCATCGTCGGGATCCGACCCGAGCACATCAAGGACGCCTCGCTGGACGACGGGGTGCAGGGTGCTGCCTTCACCGCTCCGGTCGACGTGACAGAGTGGCTCGGCAACGAGCAGTACGCCTACATTCCCTTTGACGCCGACCCCGCGGTCCGGGCCAAGCTCGACGAGCTCGACCGAGACCTCGACGGTGAGGGCATGCGCACCCAGATCGTCGTCAACCTCGATGCCAGGTCCCGGATCAGGGAGGGCGACGATGAGAGCTTCGTCTTCGACCCCGCTCTCATGCATGTCTTCGACCCGGAGAGCGGAGACTGCCTGACCCGCGACGAGGCCAAGGCGAAGGCCATTGCCGAGGAGTCGGAGGCCGACCGCAGGCGGGGGCTCGAGCGGGCCAAGGCCAGGGAGAGCAAGAACGCGACGACCTGACGCCGCTCACGCCCCTGCACTCGAGCATCTCAGGGCCGTGGAGCCCACCGTGGGTGTGCGTGAATTGCTGGTCGGCGCGGCTATCGTGGGGTGCTGTTTCCGCAATTTGCGTGCCAGTGGGCCGCCTCGAGGTCGACGCGGTGAGGTGCGTGTGCTCCTGGCCGGGCGACCGTCAGGGCGCCGGTCGCCAGGGCCCGCAGCACTGCAGGGGTGACGTCATCGAGCGAAGCGGCGGCGAGCCGATGGCGAGCCTGCGCCCCGCCGAGCAGTCCGGCATCGAGCAGGCCCGACAGCAGCCCGGCCATGAACGAGTCACCCGCTCCCACCGTGTCGATGACCGTGACAGATCGCGCCGGAAGTGTCGCCTCGTCGCCTGAGCGCGACATGTGCACCAGGGCGCCGTCGCCGCCGCGCGTGACGACGACCAGGGCCGGGCCCCGGGCAGCCCAGGTCCGCATCACCTGATCGAGCGGCTCTCCCGGGCAGAGCCACGCGATGTCCTCGTCGCTGGCCTTGACGACGTCGGACAGCGCGATCGACTCCTCGATCGCCGCGCGTGTCGCCGACGCGGATCCCATCAGGGTCGGCCGCGCGTTGGGGTCGTAGGAGACGGTGGCGCGCTCGCGGGCCTGCCGCAGGGTCTCGCGCACCATGTCGGCACCGGGCAGCAGGACGGATGCGATGCTGCCCGTGTGGACGTGCCCGTAGTCCTCCAGCCCCGTCACCGGTCCGATCCGCCAGTCGAGGTCGAAGCCGTACGTCGCCGTCCCGGACGGATCGAGGCGGGCATGCGCGACCGAGGTGCGGGTTGCTCCGCGGGAACCTGCCGTGAGCGCGATGCCCCGTGAGCGGCATACGGCCTCGATGCGCTCCCCGTGCTCGTCCGCGCCGATCCACGTCGCGAGGTCGACCTCGTGATCGAGGGCGGCGAGGCCGAAGGCGACGTTGGCCGGACTGCCCCCCACGTGCTCGGAACGGGTGCCGTTCGCGCGCGTGACGGCGTCGATGAGGGACTCTCCGACGACGAGAGTGCGCGCCATGCGACTCAGTCCTCGATCATGTCCGTGCTGCCGAACCAGCCCGGCCTGCTGAAGTTGTGCTCGCTCTCGATGCTGCGGATCGTGCCGCTGCGTGAGCGCATGACGAGCGAATGCGTGCGGGCCGAGTTGCCGCCATAGCGGACGCCGCGCAGGAGCTCACCGTCGGTGATTCCCGTGGCGACGAAGAAGCAGTCACCTTTGACGAGGTCGTCGGTCGTGAGGACCCGGTCGAGATCGTGGCCGGCGTCGATGGCCTTCTGTCGCTCATCGTCGTCCGTGGGCCACAGCTTGCCTTGGATGACACCATCGAGACACCTCATCGCGCAGGCCGCGATGATCCCCTCCGGGGTACCGCCGATGCCGAGGAGCAGGTCGACGCCGGTGCTGGGCCGGGCGGCCATCACGGCGCCAGCCACGTCGCCGTCCATGATGTAGCGGATGCGGGCGCCGGAGGCGCGGACCTCGTCGGCGAGTTGCTGGTGTCGCGGACGGTCGAGGATGACGACGGTGACGTCCGCCGGCTTCTCGTGCTTGGCCTTGGCGACCCGCTTGATGTTCTCGGCGACGGGCAGGCGGATATCGACGACGTCTGCCGCCTCCGGGCCGGTCGCGAGCTTGTCCATGTAGTAGACGGCCGACGGGTCATACATCGCGCCGCGGTTGGCCACCGACATGACGGACACGGCGTTGGGCATGCCCTTGGCGGTCATCGTGGTGCCGTCGATGGGGTCGACCGCCACGTCGTACTCCTCGCCGGTGCCGTCACCGACGTGCTCGCCGTTGTAGAGCATCGGGGCGTTGTCCTTCTCGCCCTCGCCGATGACGACGATGCCGTTCATGCTCACCGTCGAGATCATCGCGCGCATCGCCTCGACGGCGGCCCCGTCGGCCTTGTTCTTCTCCCCGCGCCCGACCCAGCGGCCACCGGCCATCGCTGCGGCCTCCGTGACTCGCACGAGCTCGAGCGCGAGGTTGCGATCCGGTGTGCTGGCTTTCATCGGTGACAACCTCCGTCGACGCTACTGGTGTGCCCCTGACTCTATCGGTGCGCTGCGCCTGGGTTTGGACCACCTCACGCAGTCAGGGACGATGGGGCAATGACCTCGCAGCCTTCTCGCCGCAGCGCCTATTCACTGGGCTCGCTGCCCAACATGCTGCGCTCACTCCTCGTCGTCGCCTTCCTCGTCGCCGCTCTCTTCGCGATCGTCCCGCGGATGAGCTCGGTGGACCGACCCGCGGTCGACGCCGCTGCCAAGGCGGGAGCAGTGGCAGCACAGACCGGGTGGCCGGTCGAGCTGCCGTCGAGGCTCGGGGAGGACTGGGTGCCCACGGTGGCGACCTACGGGCCGGGCTCGGCCGAGGTCGTGACCTTCACGACGGTCTGGAAAGCCCCCGGCGGGGACGTCTCCCTCAAGCAGGCGAGGGCGGTGTCGCAGGAGTGGGTCGCGCGGACGGTGGGCGACGGGACGTCCACGGGGAAGGTGACCATCGGCTCACGGGCGTGGGAGCGCTACGCTGCGGATGCCCGCGGCCAGATCACCTACCTGCTGCGCGGTACGGGCGCAGACGATCTCACGATCGCGGTGACCGGCGACATCGCCGACGCCGAACTGGAAGGCTTCGTCCGCTCTCTGCGGGTCGTCGCGCCGACCTCGTGAGCACCAGCGCCTGCCGTATGCCGTATGCCGTATGCCGTATGCCGTATGCCGCCAGGCTCCCGGCCCTGAGCCGCCGGGCTTCCGGCCGCTGGGCGTCTGAGCCGCCAGGCTTCCGGCCGTCGGCCCTCTGCGCCGATTGCGTGGAAGTCTGTCCACGTCGGCGTGTGGGTGAACTTCCACGATTCGTGCTCGAGCAGGCGGGCTCAGGCGCCCCCGGCCCTCAGACGTCGTCGGGCTCGTCGAAGACCTTGGCGTCGGCGTGCAGGGGTCGGCCGGTCGTCGGCGCGGCAGCGGTGCCCTCGATCTCGGACTGGGCCCCGTCCAGCCAACGGGCGCAGTGCGCGGCGAGTGCCTCACCACGCCGCCAGAGCCGCATCGAGTCCTCGAGCGGCGCCTGACCGGCTTCCAGCGCGGCGACGATCGCGACCAGCTCGTCACGGGCGGTCTCATAGCCCAGGTCGGCGATGTCCGGGAACGGGGGGGACGCGTCTGACATACGCTCCAGCCTAGGACGCGGCGGTGACGGTGCGGACGCCGAAGTCACCACGGGCCACGCGGACGCGGAGCAACTCCTGCGGCTCGAGATCGATCTGGTCCATCACAACCCGCCCATCGGCGTGCTGCACGACGGCGTAGCCCCGCTCGAGCGTCGACTGTGGTGACAGGGCTGTCACTTGCCGCAGCAGGTGGGCGATGGTGTCGGCGGCCCGGTGCAGGCGGGCCTCGACCCGGGCGGTCGCGCGATCCCGCAGGTGTTCGAGCTCGACCCGGCGGACCCGGATCGCGGCGAGAGGATCGGTCATGACCGGACGGCTCGTCAGCCCACGCAGACCGGCCCTTTCGGCCTCGATCCGGCGGATGAGTGCCCGCTCGAGGTGGCCGCGGGCCGAGGCGATAGCCGCGGTCTCGGCCGCTGCATCGGGGACGACCCGCTTGCCGGCGTCGGTGGGTGTCGAGGCCCGCCAGTCGGCGACGAGGTCGAGCAACGGCTGGTCGATGTCGTGCCCGATCGCGCTGATGACCGGGGTTGCCGTCTCGGCCACCGCCCGCACCATCGCCTCGTTGGAGAAGGGGAGCAGCTCCTCGACTGCCCCGCCGCCGCGGGCGATGACGATGACGTCGACGCCGCGATCCGCGTCCAGATCGCGCAGCGCGGCCACCACCTCGGTGACCGCATTCGCGCCCTGCACCGCGACCTCCCTGATCTCGAAGCGGACTGCCGGCCAGCGACGCCGGGCATTCTCGACGACGTCCTTCTCCGCGGCGGAGCCACGACCGGTGATCAGCCCGACCCTGGCGGGCAGGAAGGGGATCGGCCGCTTCCGGTCGTGATCGAAGAGCCCCTCGGCCATGAGGGTCCGCTTGAGGATCTCGACACGGGCCAGCAGGTCGCCGATACCGACCGGACGGATCTGGCGGGCCTCGAGCTGGAGGGTGCCGCGCTTGGTCCAGAAGGTCGGCTTGGCCTGGACGACGACCCGGGCTCCCTGGGCGAGCGGGGTCGGCATCGCGTTGATGGCGTTGATCGGGAGCGAGACCGACAGCGACATGTCGACGTCCGGGTCGCGCAACGTGAGGAAGGCAGTGGACCCGCGGGGATTGAACTGCACCACCTGGCCCTCGACCCAGAGCTGGCTCATCCTGTCGACGTAGTCGGAGATCTTCAGGCTGAGCACCCGCACCGGCCACGGCTGCTCGGCGCTCGTCTCGGCCGCCTTGTCCGGCAGCGGGCTCGTCAGGCTCACGATGCCCACGATAGGGGCAGGTGAGGACGGCGGGTCGTGAGCGGCATACGGCCAGGGTGTACGCCTGCGGCGACGGCAAGGGCGACACGTACCATGGGACCCATGGCCCAACCGGAGAAGAAGGTCCTGCTCGCTGCCCCGCGCGGCTACTGTGCCGGCGTCGATCGCGCCGTGGTGACGGTCGAGAAGGCACTCGAGCTCTATGGCCCGCCGGTCTATGTGTGCGCAAGCAGATCGTCCACAACAAGCACGTCGTCACGACGCTGGAGAAGC
>JAKDLQ010000310.1 GCA_030452775.1 Micrococcales bacterium
CGCAAGAGCCTACGACCACGCCGACATCGGGGTCAGGCTCGGGAGGGAGCCAACGGCCGGCCCGCATCACCCGGGTGACTCGCGCCGCCTCGTCGAGCAGGAGCAGATCGGCCCGCGCCCCCACGGCCAGGACCCCGCGGTCGGCCAGCCCAAGCAGGCCGGCTGGAGCGCTGGTGGCCGGCACTGCGGCATACGCCAGCGGCTGCCCCGACCCGACGACATGGGCCACGATGTCCGCGACATGACTCGTCCCGCCCGAGATGGAGCCGGGCGGCTCCCCCGGCGCAGTCTGGAGACGGGCGATGCCGTCGGTGACGAGGACCGCCACTCCCCCAAGGACATAGGGGCCGTCGCCGATCCCCGCCGCCGCAATCGCGTCGGAGACGAAGACCACGCGGGCCGGGCCGACGAGGTCGAGGACGGTGCGGACGGTGTCGTCCGAGAGGTGAGCCCCGTCGGCGATGAGCTCGAGGGTGATGCCGTCTCGCGCAGCCGCGCGCAGCAACGCCGGGACCGCTCCGGGTTTCCGGTGATGCCACGGGTCCATCCCGTTGAAGAGGTGCGTCGCGAGGTCGGCGCCCGCCTCGATCGCCTGCCCGACCTCGCCGTAGCTGGCCGTCGTGTGGCCGATCGCCGCATGGACTCCCGCGCTCGTCAGCCAAGTGACGAGGTCGAGGCCATGGTCGCGTTCGGGAGCCAGCGTGACGTGCTTGATGTGCCCTCGGCCAAGCGCGAGGAGCCGCTCGACCTCGGCGAGCTCTGGGTCGCGCAGCAGCGCGGGATCGTGGGCGCCGCAACGGGCCTGCGCCAGCCACGGGCCCTCGAGGTGGATGCCGTCGATGAGCCTGTCGTCGGTGAGATCGGCGAGGATGGACACGCCCCGCTCGAGGTCGGCCGGGCTCATCGAGACGAGGCTCGCGATCAGGCTCGTCGATCCGCGCGCGTGGTGGTGACGGGCACTCGCCGCCGCGGCGTCGGGATCCAGGTCGGTGAATGCGCTCCCCCCGCCCCCATGGCAGTGCTGATCGACGTATGCCGCTGTCATCGTCCCGCTCACCGGCACGGCCCCCGGGGTGGCGGGCTGCCCCGGCGAAGTCGGGCGCAGGGCGATGATCCGGTCGCCGGAGACGTCGATCTCGGCGTCGACGATGTCGCCGCCCAGGAGTGCCGGCCCGCGCAAGGTGGTGGTCATCAGATCGATTCTGCCCCGCCCGCCGCTGCCGGTCGAGGTCATCCAGCCTGTCGAGGCGACACCAGTATCACTGCGACCATTACCTCGAGCCGGTGGCCCGGTGCCGGCAGGTAGCGTGGCTGCCGTGTCCGCACGTCCCCTCTCCGAGCTGGTGCACCCGTCGTGGCTACCGGTGCTCGACCCGGTCGCCGGCACGATCGCCTCCCTCGGCGACTTCCTGCGCGCCGAAGTGGCCGCCGGCCGAGGCTACCTGCCTGCCGGGGACGCGGTCCTGCGCGCCTTCACCCGGCCACTCGATGAGGTCCGGGTCCTCGTCGTCGGCCAGGACCCCTACCCGACCCCGGGGCACCCGGTGGGGCTGAGCTTCTCCGTGGCTGCGGACGTGCAGCCGGTGCCACGGTCGCTGCAGAACATCTACGAGGAGCTCGGCACCGACCTCGGGCTAACGGCGCCGTCGAGCGGTGACCTCAGCCCGTGGTTCGAGAGCGGCGTCATGCTGCTCAACCGGGTCCTCACCGTGACGCCCGGCAAGCCCGCCAGCCACCAGGGCAAGGGCTGGGAGACCGTGACGGCACAGGCGATCTCCGGCCTCGCCGCGAGGGGAGGACCGCTCGTCGCCATTCTCTGGGGACGGCAGGCACAGTCGCTTCGGCCACTGCTCGGACCTGTCCCACGCATCGAGAGCGCCCACCCGTCGCCGCTGTCGGCGCGCTCGGGCTTCTTCGGGTCGCGGCCCTTCAGCCGCGCCAATGACCTCCTCACCCGCCAGGGCGGGGACCCCATCGACTGGAGGCTGACATGACCTCGGCTCCATCGTCCAACCAGCCCTCCAACCAGCCCCCCGCCGAGGCGCGCTCAGGCGGCCCGCTGCCGTGGTCGCGCTTCGTCGCGATCGGCGACTCCTTCACCGAG
>JAKDLQ010000036.1 GCA_030452775.1 Micrococcales bacterium
GCCCGGCCCGGAAGGTCCGGGCACGTCCCTGGCTGGCGAGGTTCGGCGCACGCAGGGACCGGTGTGGTTGGGTTGCGATGTGAAGTTGTGGCTCGGGCCAGAATGGCGTCGGGCAACGAGAGGCGGCCTGGTCGGGAAGGGGGCACATGTCCCCTGACCTTCCCTGAAAAGAAGGCGCCGAGACCCGACGGTACGTGACCGCAGCGGGTTTACACAAGCCCGACCGAGACCTTTTCGTGACCTGTTCGTCACCTGTGCTTGATCTTCGCTCCCGCTGAATGCCGTCCAGTTGCCGTCGCGGAGGCAACCGCGCGGTGCCGTTTCAGGCCGTTTCAGGCGGTCTCAGTGCCGTCTCAGCGGATGAAGGGATTCCCCGGTAGCGGCGCCCAACCGAGGCTCGCGCCGCCGCTCAGGGCGATGAGCAGGAGCAGCACCCCGGCCCCGACGAGGAGGCCGCAGACGACGAGGCCCGGCACGCCCTGGGGCAGGACGGTCCGCACGATGGACCGGGAGCCGCGCCGCAGCGAGGTGCCGCCCGGACCCCACCACGCCGTGACGAGCCCGAGCACAGCTGCCCCCACGAGCGTGATCGGGGTGCCCGGGCTGACGTCACGTCCCACGGCGGCGGAGGCGACGAGCGCGGCGGTGAAGACCCCGGCAACCGCCACCACGGCCGGCAGCACGAGTGTGGCCACGGTCGCGAGGACGCCGACGAGGACGTGCCACGGTGCCATCAGCACGGCCAGCGGCACGTCGCTGCCTCTGCGGCCCCGATCGTATCGCCGCAGCACGAGACCCGTCATCGACCGATCACAGGTGCGCGCGAGGATCGACCAGGCGACGAGTGCGATCAACGCCGCGACCGGCCAGGCCGCGACCAGACCGAGCCAGCACGCGGCGGCCGAGAGCAGCGCCCCGGTGCGCAGCGGCAGCCCGATCCGTGGATCGCCGTCGCGACCACCGGCATCGAGGTCGCCGTGCGGCTCATCGGCCCACCAGTCATCCGGCTCGTCGGGCGCCGCGCCCTTCGGAGGATCCCAGTAGTCGGCGTCGCGGCGAGTCGGCGACCCCGCGGCGTTGCCGTCGTCGTATGCCGCTGGGCTCGCCCCGAAGTGGGCCTGGCCCGGGGCTGGTGCCCACCGCGAGCGGCCCGGCTGCCCGTCGCTCTCGTAGGCCCGCGGGGGATCCTGACGAGGCAGGATCGAGGTGCTGCGCCCGTCGAGGGCCTCGGTGACCGCGGGGAGGTCGTGCCTGTCCGGGTTGTCCCACACCCGTCCGCTCGGCGACGGAACGGTCACCTGGTGCCCCGCCGCGAACTGCTCGAGGGAATGGATGACGTCATCGGCGTGCGGCCGCTCGCCCGGCCATGGACTCAGCGATGCCCTGAGGAGCGGCGCGAGCCGGGTATCGACCCCATCGAGGTCGACCGCGCCGGACCGGACCCGGCTGAGCACGGCGTCCATCCGGCCACGCCCGAAGGGCGGCCGGCCGCTCGCGGCATACGTGATCGTCGCTGCCCAGCCCCACCAGTCGGTGGCGTCGGTGATGGCCGCGCCTTCGACCAACTCGGGCGAGAGGTAGCCCGGGGTTCCCATCACCAGGCCGCCGACCGTGTGCCGCACATCGTCCTGCAGGTGCGCGATGCCGAAGTCGATGAGGACCGGGTCCCCGTCCTCCAGGAGGACGTTGCCCGGCTTGATGTCGCGGTGCACGACCCCGCTCGCATGGATCGTGCGGATCGCCTCCGCCACTCCCCGAGCGAGCCCTAGAAGCGCGTCCGGTGGCAACGGGCCGTCCTGCTCGACCAGGTCGTCGAGCGCGACCCCCGGGACGTAACGGGTGACAATGTAGGGACGCGGCCCCATGATGTCGGCATCGATGACGCTGGCAACCCGTCTGTCGTGGATCCGGGAGAGCGTCTCGACCTCGCGACCCAGACGGGCGCGGGCGTCGTCGTCGTGGGCGACGTGCGCACGCAGGACCTTGATGGCCACCGCCCGGCCGCGTGGGTCGAGGGCGAGGTGGACGACCCCCATGCCCCCCTCACCGATCTCCTCGATGAGGCGGTACGGCCCGATCCGTTGCACCGGCGCCGTGGCCCGTTCGGCAGCCGGGGGACCGGGCGAGGTCAGTCGCTCGGTCTGGTCATGGGCAGCCATGCCCCTACGGTATGCGACCTCGGCTGCGCCGCGGGCTGACTGCGCCTGCCGACGCCGTCAGCCCGCGCCAGCTCGTCGTCATCGTGAGATGTAGTCGCGCAGGTGGTCACGCTCGGACTTCAGCTCGGCGAGGCGAGACTTGACGACGTCACCGATGCTGACGATCGCGAGGAGCGCGCCGTCCGCGTCGATGACGGGCACGTGGCGGATCCGTTGATCGGTCATCTTCCCCGCGAGCACCTTGACCTCCTCGTCCATGGTTCCGGTCGTCACATTGCTCGTCATGATCGCGGACACCGGCCCGGTCAGCATCGCGGTACCGTCGGAGTGCAGGCGGCTCACGACATCCCGCTCACTGACGATGCCATCGACGCTCTTTCCGTCCACGCTGACCACACATGCCCCGATCCGGTGCTCGGCCAGCAGTGCCAGCAGGCTGACCACGGTGTCATCGGGCTTGATGCTGATGACACCCGCACCCTTCGAGCGCAACACGTCAGAAATCTTCACGTCGACCTCCAGGTCCCGATAACGGTGTCTCCTTTGACTCGACCCTAGAGCGGTACCGAGCCTGGCGCCACCACTGGCTCGTTACAGTGAGACGCCAGTGCGACGCGTCGGCGCCGCCGAGGACGCACATTCCGATCCCTACCCCCCAGGAGTTGATCACCGTGCCCGCACGGCCCACGTTCGACCTCGTGGTCGCCGCAAACCGGCTTCCCGTCGACCAGGTCGCCAGGCCCGACGGCGACATCGAATGGCAACGCAGCCCTGGCGGGCTCGTCACCGCCATGGAGTCGGTGATGCACGACCAGGCCGGCGCCTGGGTCGGATGGGCCGGCGAGGCCGGAGCGGCGCCCGCCCCCTTCGAGGACAGCGGCATCTACCTTCGGCCGGTGGCCCTCTCGGCCGAGGAGGTCCGCGACTACTACGAGGGGTTCTCCAACGACACGCTGTGGCCCATCTACCACGACGTCATCGTCCCGGCGAGCTTTCACCGTGAGTGGTGGAGCGCCTACGAGAAGGTCAACCGCCGCTTCGCCGAGGCCGTGGTGGAGGTGGCCGCGCCGGGCGCGCGGGTCTGGATCCAGGACTACCAGCTCCAGCTCGTGCCTGCCCTCGTCCGCGAGGCGCGTCCCGACGTACGGATCGGATGGTTCGATCACATCCCCTTCCCGCCGGTCGGGCTGTTCGCGCAGCTCCCGTGGCGTCTCCAACTGCTCGAGGGACTCCTCGGAGCCGACTTCCTCGGCTTCCAGCGCCGGGCCGACGCCCAGAACTTCGTCCGGGCCTGTCGTGAGCTGCTCAACGCCAAGACCCAACGTGACACCGTCACCGTCCCTGGGAGCGATCGGCGGGTTCGGGCCAGCGCCGTTCCGATCTCCGTCGACTTCGCCGGGCTCGACGAGTTGGCCAGGCGCCCCGAGACCATCGCACGCTCCCGCGAGATCCGAACGAGCCTCGGCGACCCCAAGGTGCTGATGCTCGGTGTCGATCGTCTCGACTACACCAAGGGGATCCAGCACCGGCTCAAGGCCTACCACGAGCTGCTCGATGAGCATCGGATCGGCCCCCCGGAGGTGACCCTGGTCCAGGTGGCCACGCCGAGCCGGGAGCGGGTCGAGGCCTACCGGACGCTGCGTGACGAGATCGAGCAGACCGTCGGCCGGATCAACGGTGAGTTCGGTCAGATCGGCGCACCTGCCGTCCACTACCTCCATCACTCGCATCCGCGCGAGGAGATGGCCGCGCTCTACCTCGCCGCGGACGTCATGCTCGTCACCCCGCTTCGCGATGGGATGAACCTGGTCGCCAAGGAGTACGTGGCCTGCCGTTACGACCTCGGTGGCGCGCTCGTCCTCAGCGAGTTCGCCGGCGCCTGGCATGAGCTGCATCAGACCTTCGCGTGCAACCCACACGACATCGAGGGCCTCAAGCAGACCATCCTGCGTGCCATCACCACCCCCGACAAGGAGAAGCGGCGGATGATGCGCGCGCTGCGTCGCCGGGTTGCCGACCACGACGTGCAGCGATGGGCAGCGCGCTTCCTGGGCGCGCTCGACATCGCCCCCGAACGTCCTTCGCTCGACCCGAGCACGGGGCACCATCACGGAGACGAGCCCGACATGCGCAGCAATGAGGCCCGGGGGATGACCCAGTGAGCGATACGCGCGCCCTCGGGGAGGCTCTCGATGCCGCGAGCAGGGCCGCGTCGCTGCTCGTCGCCACGGATTTCGACGGGGTCCTCGCGCCGCTCATGCTCGACCCGAGGCGGTCCGCACCCCTGCCGGGCACGATCGAGAGCCTGCGTGCAATGGCGACGCTGCCGGACGTGCACGTGGCAGTGGTGTCCGGGCGAGACCTTCGCACGCTGCGATCGCTGACGGGGATCGGGACGTCCGAGCCCATCGTCCTCATCGGCAGCCACGGCGCCGAGTCCTCGAGCGCTGCGGTCCGGCCCGCGATGGCGGCCGGCCCCTCGGCCGAGGACGAGATCCGGCTTGCTGCGCTGCGCGAGGACCTCTCCGCCGTCATCGGCGGCCACCACCCAGAGGCGGGTCTCGAGTTCAAGGCTGCCGCAGTGACGGTGCTCACCCGCGGACTCGCCACCGACGTCGCGGATCGCGCGAACCACGCTGCCCGCGAGGTCGCACGGCGCCATGACGGGGTCCGAGTCCTCACGGGAAAATCGATCCTCGAGCTCACGATCTCCGAAGCCGACAAGGGATCGGCCATCGCCGCCCTGGGGGATGATCGCCGGGCGACGGCACGGATCTACCTCGGCGATGACGTCACGGACGAGGACGCCTTCGCCCGAATGACGGGGCCCACCGACGTGACGATCAAGGTCGGCGCCGGCCCGACCGCGGCTCGCTACCGTCTCGACGACGAGACGGCCGTGGCCGAGACCTTCCGCGCACTTCGCGACCTGCTGGCCTCGCGCCGTCCCGAGCGATCGCCCACCCGCGAACACACCGGGTAATCCTCACCTCCACCCGGCTATATCCGGTTGGTGTTGAACCGTGCTCGGTGTGTTGCGGCCATGGGGGCGAGGGAGGGCTCGCTCGGAGCCGGCTCAGCGGCATACCTGATGACGGACTGAGCGGCCCAGCGCTCGTCAGTGCCGGCGGGCGCCGGTCGAGCCGCGGACGACGAGCTCGGGACGAAAGACGTACTCCGCTCGGGGCGAGGGCCGACCGGCGATCTCGTCGAGGAGCGCCCCGACGGCAGCCGCGCTCATCGCCTCGACGCTCTGGCGCACCGTCGTCAGCGGCGGGTCGGTGAAGGGGATGAGGGTCGAGTCGTCGTAGCCGATCACGGACAGGTCCCGCGGCACCTGGAACCCGCGTTTGCGCGCCTCACGGATCCCGCCGAGCGCCATGAGGTCCGAGCCGCACACGACGGCGGTGACCCCGCGCTCGATGAGCAGGCCGGCGGCGCTCGCGCCACCCTCGACGGTGAAGAGGGAGCGCTCGATGAGATGGTCGATATCGGAGCGGCCGAGCAGCTCCAGCATGGAGTGGCGGAAGCCGGCGACCTTGCGGATGACCGGCAGGAACCTCTCCGGTCCGACCGCCAGCCCGATCTCGCGGTGCCCGAGGCTGACGAGATGCTCGAGCGAGAGCCCCATCGAGGCGACGTCGTCGTTGGAGATGAAGGGCACGTCCACGCCGTCGATGTAGCCGTTGACAAGGACGAGCGGCAGGCCACGGTCGCGCAGCATGACGTAGCGCCGTGGATCGGTGGTGGTGTCGGCGTGCATCCCCGAGATGACGATGATGCCGGACACGCCACGCTCGAGGAGCATCTGGACGTAGTCGTCCTCGTGCACCCCGCCGGCGACCTGGGTGCACAGGACGGGAGTGAAGCCGTTCTGCGCGAGCGCGTTCTCGATCACCTGCGCGAAGGCTGGAAAGATCGGGTTCGTCAGTTCCGGGACGATGAGCCCTACGAGCCCGGCACTCTTGCGGCGCAACCGGGTCGGCCGATCATAACCGAGCACGTCGAGCGCGGTGAGGACGCTCTGCCGGGTCGCCGCGGCAACGCCTGGCCTGCCGTTGAGCACCCGCGAGACGGTGGCCTCCGAGACCCCCGCCCGGGCGGCGATGTCGCGCAGTCTGGCCTTCACGTTGCATGTCTCCTTCGAGCTCACGGCACCAGGGCCATCCTCGGCGATCAGAGTAACGCTCCGCCTACCGGCCACCGGCCCTCGTCCGTATGCCGCAGGGCTCGTCTCCATGCCCGCGCGGCTGAGGCGCACAGCCCGCCGCCGGCGTGGGGCTGGTCGCCCCCCAGCGCGCGTGCGATGATGGCCTCGCTCGCCCGTCCGGGTGGCAGCCCTTTACAACGGATCGTCCGGCACGTTCCTGCCGGTGAAGGAAGGCGATGACGCCATGGCAACAGTGACGTTCGACAACGCGACCAGAGTCTACCCGGGTGCCTCGAAGCCCTCGGTCGACCAGCTCAACATCGAGATCGAGGACGGGGAGTTCCTCGTCCTGGTCGGCCCCTCCGGATGCGGCAAGTCCACCTCCCTTCGAATGCTCGCCGGCCTCGAGGAGGTCAACAGCGGCCGCATCCTCATCGGCGATCGCGACGTGACCAACCTGTCACCCAAGGACCGCGACGTCGCCATGGTCTTCCAGAACTACGCGCTCTATCCGCACATGACGGTCGCCGACAACATGGGCTTCGCCCTGAAGATCGCCGGCGTCGACAAGCCCGAGATCCGTAAGCGGGTCGAGGAGGCCGCGAAGATCCTCGACCTGTCCCCCTTCCTTGACCGCAAGCCGAAGGCTCTGTCCGGAGGCCAGCGCCAGCGCGTGGCCATGGGCCGCGCGATCGTCCGCTCGCCTCAGGTGTTCCTCATGGACGAGCCGCTGTCGAACCTCGATGCCAAGCTTCGTGTCCAGACCCGCACCCAGATCGCCTCGCTGCAGCGCCGCCTCGGCGTCACGACCGTCTACGTCACCCACGACCAGATCGAGGCGATGACGATGGGCGACCGGGTCGCGGTGCTCAAGGACGGCATCCTCCAGCAGTGCGACAGCCCGCGGCGGATGTATGACCACCCGGCCAATGTCTTCGTCGCCGGCTTCATCGGCTCGCCCGCGATGAACCTCATGGAGGCCCCGGTCACCGACGGCGGCGTCAACCTCGGCGGACACACCGTCCCGGTCGAGCGCGATGCGATGAAGGAGGCCGGCAAGCAGGTGACGCTGGGTGTTCGCCCCGAGGACCTCGAGGTCGCCGAGGACGGGCAGGGCCTCGCCGTCACGGTCGAGGTCGTCGAGGAGCTCGGCGCCGACGCCTACATCTACGGCTCCACCGAGCAGAAGCTGCTCGCGGCCACCGGTGAGAACGCCGGCGAGGTCCCCTTCATCGCCCGTGTCGACGGTCGGCGCCCTCCGAAGAAGGGCGCGCTCATCCACCTCACGCCCAAGGCCGGGCACGTCCACGTGTTCAACGCGGAGTCGGGCCTGCGCATCGGCGACTGACCCGGTCGGGACACGAGGGCCACGAGAGGCCCGACTTCCCGCCGTAGGCCGCACCCGTGCAGATATCGCGAATCGCGCGCCCCTGGCACATCGTCACGTTCGTCGTCGTGCTCGCTGCCCTCACCCTCCAACTGTGGCTCGTCATCGACGGACGGGCCATCCTCGTCGACGGATCCGCCCCCGGCGTCATGGAACGGGTACGGCGCTTCTTCTCCTACTTCACGATCCAGTCGAACCTTCTCGTCGCGGCAACGACGTTCACGCTCGCACGCGACCCCGCCCACGACGGGCGGCTCTGGAGAGTGGCGCGGCTCGCGTCCGTCGTCGGCATTGCGGTGACCGGAGTCGTCCACTGGTTCCTCCTGCGCCCATTGCTCGACCTGTCCGGCGGCCCGCTGCTCGCGGACAAGCTCCTGCATGTCGCCGTCCCGCTCCTGACCGTCGTCGGCTGGCTGGTGTTCGGCCCCCGGGGCCGGGCCACCCGCGCCGACGTCTGGTGGGCTCTCGTCTGGCCGGTGCTGTGGCTCCTGGCCACATTGACGCTCGGGCCGCTCGCCGGGTGGTACCCGTATCCGTTCCTCGATGCCGCAGTCCTCGGACTGGGGACCGTGCTGCTCACCTGCCTCGGCGTGGCGGTGCTCTTCGTCGGGCTCTCCCTCCTGGCGGTAACACTCGACCACCGGCTGAGACGCACGTCGTCGCACCCCGCTGCGGACGACACGATGGTCAGGTGACGCTCGAGATCACGACGGCGAGGCCCGACCCGGCCCTGCTCGACCTGCCGTGGTCCACCCCGCTCGAGGACTGGCCCGAGAACGTCCTCGCCGCCCTTCCGCGGGGCATCTCCCGGCACGTCGTGCGCTTCGTCCGATGGCGCTCACTCGTGCTGGCCGTCAAGGAGATCAAGGCCGACATCGCCGATCGCGAGTACGAGATGCTTCGGAGCCTGCGACGCCTCGAGGTGCCGAGCGTCGAGCCCTTCGGGGTCGTGCGCGGCCGCTCCGCCGGCGAGGACGGGCCGCTCGACGCGGCCCTCATCACGCAGCACCTGCAGTTCTCCCTGCCGTATCGCGCACTCTTCAGTCAGGCCCTGCGCCCCGACACCGCGGTTCGCCTCATGGACGCGCTGGCCCTGCTGCTCGTCCGGCTGCACATCGAGGGCTTCTGGTGGGGTGATGTCTCGCTGTCCAACACGCTTTTCAGGCGCGATGCCGGCGCCTTCGCCGCCTACCTCGTCGACGCCGAGACGGGTGAGCTGCACGAGCGGCTCACCGATGGCCAGCGGGCGCATGATCTCGACATCGCCCAGGTCAACATTGCCGGCGAGCTGATGGACCTCCAGGCCGGAGGCCATCTCGAGGGGGTCGATCCCCTGGAGGTCGCGGCGTCGATCATCGAGCGCTACCACTTGCTGTGGGACGAGCTCACGGCGACAGAGCGCTTCGAGGCGGGTGATCGGTGGCGCGTCGACGAGCGCATCCGCCGGCTCAACGATCTCGGGTTCGATGTCGACGAGCTCAGCATCAGCACCGATCTCGGCGGCACAGAGCTGCAGATCCAGCCCAAGGTCGTCGACGCCGGTCATCACTCACGGCGCCTGCTGCAACTCACTGGGCTCGATGTCGAGGAGAATCAGGCCCGCCGGCTGCTCAACGACCTCGACTCCTACGTCGCCACCACCGACCAGCAGGCCGCTGACGAGGAGATCGTGGCCCACGAATGGCTGGTCAAGGTCTATCAGCCCGTCACCCGCGCCGTACCCCGCGGGATGGCGAGCCGACTCGAGCCGGCGGAGGTCTTCCACGAGGTGCTCGAGCACCGCTGGTACCTCAGTGAGCGAGCCGGGCGCGACATCCCGATCGAAGCGGCTCTCTCCGACTACCTGCGCACGGTGCTGCCGGCCAAGCCGGAGGAGCAGGACGTCGTCGGTGTCGACACGATCGAGATGCCGGTGATCGCACGCCCTGACTCACGCGCTGACTGACGCGCTCTCGATGCGAACGTCACGGCGAGCGCGAGGCCTCGACATGAGGCGGACCGGAGAGGACCTGGCCGAAGAGGACGACGACCCAGAGCAGGAACGTCACGACGTGCACGGCAGTGCACCACAGGCAGATCGCGTGGATCCGGAACAGCTCGGCCCACACCAGGTAGAGGCCCATCGCGAGTCCGACCGTGAGCCAGCCGAGGCGGGCCCGGTCGAGCCAGGCCGCGCCACGCCGCCACACCGCAGGCGAGCAGAGCGCCAGGGCCACGACGAAGAAGGCGAGCCCGAGGAACGCCACCGGGATCCCGAGGAACGTCGACCACTCGCTGGTCGTCACCGTGGCGCAGTCGAAGGCACCACCGACCGAACAGGCGAGCGTCGCGTTGTCGGTCAGGTGTTCGACGCTGAGGTAGGCCGACACCAGCAGCCCCGCGGCGGCGAGCACGATGCTCGTCGGAATGAGCCAGGCCGGGCGCGTCCGGGCGACGGCGGCCTGCCCGCCTGGCCGCTTGGACGAGTCCAGCAGGCCGGGTTCAGCCGCCCCAGGGTCATCCATCCGTCACTGCTTCAGCAGCGGGGTGGTCTTCACCACCGCCGGACTGGTGCAGACGTCCGCCGGCTCACCCTTCGTCAGCTGGCAGATCTGGGCGGTGATCGCATTGGCGTTGGCCATGATCGGCTGACCGTAGTCGCCCTTGCCGGTCATCATCTGATCGACGATCGTCGTCCAGGCCGAGTCCTGGGTGAGGTTCGTGAAGGGCTGAACCGGCACCCCGGACCCAACGGTCTGGTGGGTGCCGTAGAACATCCACGGGATCGCACCGGCGCTCTGCTCGGGCACGTACGGCGGGGCGTTGTACTTCTTGAAGAGCTCATCGAGGTCGGCCGGCATCTGCTCGAGCGGTTTGTGATCGCGGTCCTGAGTCTCCACCGCCTGGAAGGAGATGTGGTCGCTCTTGTACGTGGAGCCGACGAACGACACCGTCGGGATATCCCCCTCGTTCTGGGCCGACTGGGTCTCGGTCAGCCCCGTGAAGTCGCCGAAGCGCTCGAGGGCTGCGACGAGCGACCACCGCTCGGTGGCGCAGTAGGGACAGAACTCGGCTCCGACATAGGCGAGCTTGGGTTTGGTGCCGTCCATGAGCACCTTCCCGTCCGGGATCTTCTCCGGGATCGCGTTGCTCTCGGTCGGGACACCGGCAGCATCGAACGCCGACGCCGGCACTGTCGCGAGCTTGGCGATCGACGCGGCCGCGGCGGAGTTGCCATCGCTCGCCGGAGCCTTGGGCCGATTGGAGATGACCACCCCGACAGCGACGGCGATGATGACCACGACGACCGCGACGCCGGCGCTGATCAGCTGTTTACGTTGCCTGTCCTTGCGCGCCGCCTCGGCCCGCATCGCGGCCGCCTTCGTCGCCGCCTCGGCCCGGTTGCTCTTCGCCACGAATCTTCCTCCGATTGGAACTACGTCTCGTCGATGACCATGAACAGTAGTCGTCGGCGGGTCTGCCTCAAGGACAACCCCCGACCGGGGCGGGAAGTTCCAGACGGCCGCCGATCACCGATTCCGCGACCTGTGGATCTCGTAGAGAGCGATCCCCGTCGCCAGCCCGGCGTTGAGGGACTCGACCGCCGAGCTCGTCGGGATCGACACGATCTGATCGCAGGTCTGACGGACCAGGCGCGACAGGCCCTTGCCCTCAGACCCGGTGACGACAACGAGCGGCTCCCCGGCGAGCTGTAGGTCCGGCAGGTCGACGTCGCCGTCCATGTCGAGGCCCACGACGAAGAAGCCGGCCTTGGTGAAGTCCTCGAGCGTGCGGGTGAGGTTGCTGCACCTGGCCACCGGGACCCGCGCGGCGGCCCCCGCCGACGTCTTCCAGGCCGCGGCCGTCAAACCCACAGAGCGCCGCTCCGGCACGATCACGCCGTGGCCACCGAATGCCGCGACCGATCGGATGATCGCCCCGAGATTGCGCGGATCGGTGATTCCGTCGAGCGCGACGACCAACGGGATACCGGGGCGCTGCGGGTCGATCAGGTCGGACGGGTCCGCGTACTCGTATGGCGGCACCTGCAGGGCCAGGCCCTGGTGCACGGCGCCGTCGGTCAGCCGATCGAGCTCGCCGCGCGGCGCCTCGAGGATCGCGAGACCACGTTCGGTGGCCAGCTTGAGGGCCTCCTTGACGCGGCCGTCGGAGTCGATCCGACTCGCCACGTACATCGTCGACACGGGGACGCAGGCGCGCAGCGCCTCGACGACCGAATTGCGCCCGGCGACGATCTCGCTCGATCCCTTGCCCCGCCGTGCAGTGCGGCCCGGGCCACCCGGCCGGTGCGAGCCTCGTGACCCTGCTGCCCGTGCCCGCTTGGCCGCCGGGTGGTACTCGCGGTCCGTGGCCTTGGGGGTCGGGCCCTTGCCCTCGAGCCCGCGCCGACGCTGTCCGCCGGAGCCGGCTGTGGCACCCTTTGTGTTCTTGCGGATCGCGCCCCGACGCTGCGAATTTCCTGCCATGTCAGGCTCTCTCGAGCGGATCGACGAGCGACCCGACGCGTGCCCCGGAGTCGGGCGCCGGACGCATGAGGGTCCAGCGAGGACCCGCCAGGGTGTCCTCGATGGCGATGCCGGCAGTCGCCAGGACATCGCGGATCTCGTCCGCTCGAGCGAAGTCGCGCTCCTGACGGGCTGCCTGCCGGGCTTGCAACTGAGCCGAGACGAGCACGTCGAGGGCTGCCCGCGCCGAGTCACGAGCCCCGTCCGGGGTGGCTCGCCAATGACCGGCGAACGGGTTGACGCCGAGGACCTCGGCCATCGCGACGACCGAGCCGGCCGCGTCGATGGCCGCGTCGCCGTCTCCGTCGTCGAGGGCGCTGTTGCCGGCCCGGACCGTCTCATGGATGGCGGCGAGCGCGCCGGAGACGTTGAGGTCGTCATCCATCGCAGAGACGAACTCGTCGGGGAGCGCGTCCGGAGCCATCGGCCTTACCGACCGGTGCCGCGTGGCCCGCTCGAGGAATCCCTCGATCCGCTCCACCGCAGCCGCCGACTCGTCGAGCGAGCCAGGATGGTACTCGATCATCGATCGATAGTGGGCGGCGGTCAGGTAGTAGCGCAGCACGATCGGCCTCGTCGTCTTGAGCACCTCGCGCACCTCGAGCGAGTTGCCCAGTGACTTGCCCATCTTCTGGCTCCGCACGGTGACCCACGCGTTGTGCAGCCAGTATCGGGCGAAGCCCAGGCCGGCCGCCCGCGACTGCGCCTGCTCGTTCTCGTGGTGTGGGAAGCGTAGGTCGATGCCCCCGCCGTGGATGTCGAACTCGTCGCCGAGGTAGCGCCGCGCCATGGCCGAGCACTCGAGATGCCAGCCGGGGCGGCCCCTCCCGAAAGGGGTATGCCATGACGCGGTGAGGGGCTCATCGCTCTTGTGGCCCTTCCAGAGCGCGAAGTCGCGCGGGTCGCGCTTGCCTCGCGGGTCGGCGTCGTCGGCGGCGACCATGTCATCGAGGGACTGGTGCGACAGCGAGCCGTAGTCCGGCCACGACCTCACGTCGAAGTACACGTCGCCGCTCCCGTCCGGCGCCGGGTAGGCGTGCCCCCTGGTGACGAGGGTCTCCATCAACTCGATCATGTCGGGCACATGCCCGGTCGCGCGCGGCTCGTAGGTCGCCGGGAGGACGCCGAGCGCATCGAGGGCCTCGGCCGTCAGCCGCTCGTTGCGGTAGGCGAGGGCGAACCACTCCTCCCCCGCGTCGGCTGCCTTGCGCAAGACCTTGTCATCGATGTCGGTGACGTTGCGCACGAGCGTGACCTGGTAGCCATGGCCCGTCTCGAGCCACCGGCGCAGCACGTCGAAGGCCACCGCGAAGCGGACGTGCCCGATGTGAGGCGGCCCCTGAGTCGTGAGACCACAGATGTACATGCCGACCTTGCCGCACTCGCGCGGCGTGAAGTCGCGCAGGTCCCGGGTTGCAGTGTCGAACAGTTGGAGGCTCACCAGGCGCAGTCTAGTGGCGCCCAA
>JAKDLQ010000311.1 GCA_030452775.1 Micrococcales bacterium
GGCGGTGCTGGCGGTGCTGGCGGTGCTGGCGGTGCTGGCGGTGCTGGCGGTGCTGTCGGTGCTGACGGTGCCGACGGTGCCGACGGTGCCGCGACCTTCACCGGCCGTGAGTGCTATCCCTGGGCGGGGGGTGTGGCGCGTGCCGAGGCTGGCTGCGCCTACGCGATCCAGGGCAACATCCTCACCGGGCCCGAGGTAGTGGACGCGATGGAGCACGCCTGGTCGGATTCGCGCGGACACACGTTCGCGCAGCGGTTGATCACCGCTCTCGCGGCTGGTGACGCCGCCGGTGGCGACTCACGCGGGCGACAGAGCGCGGCGGTGTTCGCCGTCGAGCCGGGGGCCGGCTATGACGCGTGCGGCGTGCTCGCCGACCTGCGGGTCGACGACCACGTGGACCCGGTCGGCGAGCTGGGACGGCTCCTCGCGGAATGGGAGCTGCACTTCGGCCGTCCGGAGGACGTCCAGCCGCTCGAAGGCGCCCTCGCCGACGAGGTGCGCACCCGGCTACACCGGCTCGGGCACACCGACGAGCCGGTCGCTGCGGCCCTCGGACACTGGGCGGGGGAGTCCAACTACGAGGCCCGCCTCAGCCCGGACGGGATCGACCGACGGGTCCTTGAGGCGCTTCGCGCCGCAACCCCGGACATCACCGACTGACGGATGCAGACGATCGGGCGCCCTGGCTGGTTGGCACGAGAGCGGGTACATACGGAACACTGGGAGTTCACCGGACGTTGAGCCGATGGACGGGTGCCATATCAGCCGATAGGCCGGACCCACATCACCGAGGAGCAGGAGGACCGGGGCATCGCCCCGCACGTACATGGACGCCAAGCGACTTCTTCGGACCCCACTGGTGTGGATCCTCGTTCTCGTGAGCGCGCTCGTCTTCGGGATGCTCTTCTCCGACTCGGGACCGCCGCGGATCGACACCTCTGCCGCGATGAAGCAGATCAGCTCTCGCAACGTCGAGTCGGCCAAGCTGCTCAACAACGAGAAGATGGAGCTCACCCTCAAGACGCCCTACACCTCGCCCGACGACAAGGTCAAGGACGCGAAGAGCGTCTATGCCTACTACGTCGAGGCTCGAGGCACCGACGTCGTCAAGGCTCTCGATGAGAACCCGCCCCCCAAGGGCGTCGATGACCAGATCGACCAGCAGAGCTGGTTCGGCTCGCTGCTCGTCTCGATCCTGCCGATCATCATCATCCTTGGCCTCTTCTGGTTCCTCATGACCCAGATGCAAGGCGGCGGGTCGCGCGTCATGCAGTTCGGCAAGTCGAAGGCCAAGCTCGCGACCAAGGACATGCCCAAGGTCACCTTCGCCGACGTCGCCGGATGTGACGAGGCGATCGAGGAGCTCACCGAGATCAAGGAGTTCCTCCAGGAGCCGGCCAAGTTCCTCGCCGTGGGGGCCAAGATCCCCAAGGGGGTCCTGCTCTACGGCCAGCCCGGCACCGGCAAGACGCTCCTCGCCCGGGCGGTGGCCGGCGAGGCGGGCGTCCCCTTCTACTCGATCTCCGGATCCGACTTCGTCGAGATGTTCGTCGGCGTCGGCGCCTCCCGCGTGCGTGACCTGTTCGAGCAGGCCAAGACCAACGCGCCCGCCATCGTCTTCGTCGACGAGATCGACGCGGTCGGCCGCCACCGCGGCGCCGGTCTCGGCGGCGGACACGACGAGCGCGAGCAGACGCTCAACCAGCTGCTCGTCGAGATGGACGGCTTCGACGTCAAGACCAACGTCATCCTCATCGCGGCGACCAACCGGCCCGACATCCTCGACCCGGCACTGCTGCGCCCGGGCCGTTTCGACCGTCAGATCGCGGTGGACGCGCCGGACATGCTCGGTCGTCATCGGATCCTCGAGGTGCATGCCCAGGGCAAGCCCATGGCGCCCGACGTCGACCTGCTCGCGGTCGCCCGTCGGACACCGGGCTTCACCGGCGCCGACCTGGCCAACGTGCTCAACGAGGCGGCGTTGCTCACGGCTCGCAGCGACCAGAAGATCATCGACAACCACTGCCTCGACGAGGCCATCGACCGCGTCATCGCCGGCCCGCAGAAGCGCACCCGCATCA
>JAKDLQ010000312.1 GCA_030452775.1 Micrococcales bacterium
CGACGCCCAGTGTGCGTGAGCGTGCTCACACAGCGCGCCTCTTGAGCCTGCGGCGTTCCCGCTCGGACAGCCCGCCCCAGATCCCGAAGCGCTCATCGTTGGCGAGTGCGTACTCGAGGCACTCCTGACGCACCGGGCACTCGACGCAGACCTTCTTGGCATCGCGCGTGGAGCCGCCCTTCTCCGGGAAGAACGCCTCCGGGTCCGTCTGGGCGCAGAGGGAGTGATCCTGCCACGAGAGCCCTCCCAGCGCCACTGCTGTGTCCGGCGTATCCGACGTGATCAACGACAGTTCGTGCATGACCCCTCCTCGACCCTGGCTGTGTGCCTGCACCGTGCCGTCCCTGTCAGAACCACCTGGGCTGGCTCTCCTGACAACGACAATGATGAAATTACACGCGTGTCATACCCCTGCCGTCAAGGCCTCGTCTGATATTCGGGCGAGATCGACGCACCGCGCACGCGCGCCGGGACGGGCTGGTGGCAGGATCGACCCATGCGCATCACCACCCTGGCCGGAGGTGTGGGCGGCGCCCGGTTCCTTCGCGGACTGCTCCACCACGTCCGCCGCTCCACCGACCTGCAGGGAACGCGGCTGACCGTCATCGGCAACACCGGGGATGACATCACCCTCTTCGGACTGCGCGTGTGCCCCGATATCGACACCCTCCTCTACACCCTCGGTGGCGGGGTCCACGAGGGCCAGGGGTGGGGTCGCGCGGACGAGACCCACGAGGTCGCCGGCGAGCTTGCCCAGCTCGGCGCCACGCCTTCGTGGTTCACCCTCGGCGACCGGGACTTCGCGACGCACATCTACCGCTCCCAGCTGCTCGGTCAGGGTATGCCGCTGAGTGCGGTCATCACGCTGCTGTCGCGCCGCTGGGGCCTGGACGCGCAGGGGGTGTCGCTCCTTCCGATGACCGACACCCCGGTCGAGACCCACGTCGTGGTCGCCGATACCGCCGGCGGCGCAGAGGGGGGGCGACGGGCGATTCATTTCCAGGAGTGGTGGGTGCGGCACCAGGCGAGGCTGCCCGCCGAGCGCTTCGTCGTCGCCGGGCTCGATCGAGCGACGCCGGCGCCCGGGGTCCTCGACGCGATCCGGACCGCGGACCTCCTCCTGCTGCCACCGAGCAACCCCGTCGTGTCGATCGGGATCATCCTCGGCGTGCCCGGGGTGCGGGACGCGATGCGTGGCACGACCGCTCCGGTCGTCGGCGTCTCCCCGCTCGTGGCCGGCCGACCGGTGCGGGGGTATGCCGACGCCTGCCTCGCCGCCATCGGCGTCGAGTCGACCAGCTCCGGGGTCGCCGGCCTCTATGCCGACTTCCTCGACGGCTGGCTCGTCGACGAGGCGGACCCGATGCCCTCCGGCATCCGGGGGCGAGCGCCACAGGTGGCGCACCGGCCGCTGCTCATGTCATCGGTCGATGCCGCCGCCGACATCGCCGGCGCCGCGGTCGAGCTCGGAGTCGCCCTGCGCGCCAGGGATCGGTCGGTGTGAGCGCCGACAACGCCCCGCCGCGCGCCCGGGACACGGTGACGATCACCGCGCTCAGCGGCATACCCGAGGTGTCCTGGGGCGATGACCTTGCCGCTGTGATCGAGACGGGACTGCGCACCTGCGGGATGCGGCTGACCGATGGCGACATCATCGTCGTCTCGAGCAAGATCGTGAGCAAGGCGATGGGGCTGGTCGCGGACGACCCGGACCAGGAGCGCGTCGTCGCCGCCGAGGCACGGCACGTCGTCGCGGAGCGCGCCGTGCACGGCCGCGTCACCCGGATCGTGCGCGCCACCGCCGGACCGGTCATGGCGGCGGCCGGCGTCGACGGGAGCAACACCGGCGAGCGCGGCGGCTGGCTACTGCTTCCACACGATCCGGACGGAGCCTGCCGCGCACTGCATGCGGCGCTGACGCGGCGTCACCGGGTCACCGTCGGGGTCATCCTCAGCGACACCGCGGGCCGGCCGTGGCGGATGGGGCAGGTCGACTTCGCCCTCGGGGCACACGGGCTCCAGGTGCTCGATGACCTGCGCGGAGGGACCGACGCGGACGGCCGGCCGCTGGCGGTGACC
>JAKDLQ010000037.1 GCA_030452775.1 Micrococcales bacterium
AGTCGGTGAGCTCGTTGTTGAGCAGGAACCCGTAGCCGGGGACGGTGATGCCCGACCCGCCGGTCTGTTCGATGGTCAGGGTGTAGGAGGCGACGTTGCCCCACTTGTCGGCTGTCGTCAGGTGGGTCGTGGACTTGCCTTCCTGGGGCTGCTTCTGGCCGACGCCCTTGGAGTCGCAACCGCTGTATGTGCCGTCTGGCGAGCCAAACGGGATCGGCCTGGCCTGAGCGGCGGTGGGGCTGAACCCGCACGCTCGCTCCTTCGCGAACTTCGGGCTGGTCAGCTCCTTGACCGGCACCCCCTTGACGTCGCCGACGTAGCGGTTGCGATCGGCGAAGGCGGTGGCCGAGGCCTCGGAGAAACGATGGAGGTAGTCGACGTCGTTCAGTTTGCTGGTGGCGACCCCGGTCTTGTTCTCGTAGGCCTTCATGAGGTTGAGGATCTCGGCGATGGCGATGCCTCCCGAGCTCGGCACCGGCATGCCGTAGACGTCAAAGCGCTTGTAGGTTGACGCGATCGGTGCCCGGTTGGGGGCCCGGTACTTGCGCAGGTCAGCGCGGGTGATCTGACCGCCCATGACCGTAACGCCGCGAGCCGTGTGCGGCCTGCGGGCCTCGGCGACGATGGCGTTACCGATCCGGCCGCGATAGATCGCCTTGACGCCCTGGTTCGCCAGCACCTGGTAGGCCCTGGAGAGGTCGGAGTTGCGGAACACGCTGCCGACCGCCGGAGCGGCCCCGTTCCGGAGGAACACGCGCGCCGTCGCAGGGAACATCGAGAACCTCGCCGCGTTGGCCGCGGTCTGGTCGGCGAAGGTCTGATCGACGACGAAGCCCGTGCGGGCGAGCTTCTCGGCCGGGGCGAGCACGCGCTTGAACGACATCTTGCCGTGCTCGCGCACCGCCTTGGCCCACAGCGCCGGAGTGCCCGGCACTCCGACCGACAGGCCCGAGCTGACGACGGTCGAGAAGTTCATCGCAGTGCCGTCGGGGTTGGTGAAGGTCTTGTCGGTGAAGCTCTTCGGCGCGGTCTCGCGACCATCGATCGTGGAGACCTTCTTGGTCTTGGCGTCGTAGTAGACGAGGAAACCACCACCGCCGATGCCGGCACTGTAGGGCTCGGTGACCCCAAGGGCTGCCGCGGTGGCGACCGCCGCATCGGCCGCGGTGCCACCGTCACGCAACACGTCGATGCCGACCTGTGACGCATCTCGGTCGACCGACGACACGGCGCCGCCCCAACCGGTCACGACCGGCTCCTTGGGCATCTGCTGGTGTCCGCCCCGTGCGGCGTCAGGTCCGACGGCCGGTCTGGTCGTCGTCCGGGCTTGCGCCGCCGGGTTGATGAGTGCCATCGGGAGGGCGACGGCGGCCACACCCGCGGCCACTCGCAGGGCCATGCCGGTGCACCGGGATCGTGGTGCTGAGGTGGTGCTGTGTCCGCACATCTTCGGACCATAGCGCCGCACCGACCCGGCTGCCACCCCAGACGCGACCGCATTTCTCAGCCGACCCAGCAGCGACACGTGCGGGTCGAGGTAAACGGTCGCGCTCGGCCGCGAGGCATTACCTCGAACCAGCCCTGACACTGCGGGTCGAGGTAGCCGGTCGCGCTCGGCCGCGAGGCATTACCTCGACCCGCCAGGGCCGGGTGGCCGGGTGCACAGAGGACGCGGACGAGGACGCGCCCCCGGCTCTGAGGGAATGCCTCAGGCCGGCTCGTCGTCCCCGAGCAGGTTGCGGGTCTTCGACTGATCGAGCGGGATGCCCGGGCCCATCGTCGTGCTCATCGTGGCCTTCTCGATGTAGCGCCCCTTGGACGCGGACGGCTTGAGGCGCAGAATCTCATCGAGCGCGACGGCATAGTTCTCGACAAGCTGCCTCTCGTCGAAGGAGACCTTGCCGATGATGAAATGCAGGTTCGCGTGCTTGTCGACCCGGAACTCGATCTTGCCGCCCTTGATGTCGGACACGGCCTTGGCCACGTCCATCGTCACGGTGCCGGTCTTCGGGTTGGGCATCAGCCCACGCGGGCCGAGGATCTTGCCGAGACGCCCGACCTTGCCCATCATGTCGGGCGTCGCGACGACGGCGTCGAAGTCGAGCCAGCCGCCGGACACCTTCTCGAGCATGTCATCCGATCCGACATGGTCGGCGCCGGCCTCACGGGCCGCCTCGGCCTTGTCGGCGCTGGCGAAGACGAGGACGCGAGCTGTCTTACCGGTCCCGTGCGGCAGGTTGACCGTGCCACGGACCGACTGGTCGGCCTTGCGCGGGTCGACGCCGAGACGCATCGCGACCTCGACCGTCTCGTCGTACTTCGCCTTCGCCGTCTGCTTCGCGACGCGGACCGCCTCGAGCGGCGCGTACACCTTGCCGGGCGCGATGAGCTCGGCGGCGGCGCGGTAGTTCTTGCTGCGCTTCATGATTGCTCCTTGGTTCCTGTGCGGAGTGGTGGTGCGGGCCAGCGCCGGCCCTCCCACGAGGACTCAGTGGCAGTATGCCGCCGAGCCGGGTTCCCGGGTCAGAGCTGGGCCTCGATGCCCATCGAGCGAGCCGTGCCGGCAATGATCCGCGCCGCCATCTCCTCGTCCTGGGCGTTGAGGTCCTGCATCTTGGTCCGGGCGATCTCGAGGACCTGATCGCGCGACAGTGTGGCGATCTTGGTCTTGTGCGGCTCTCCGGAGCCCTTGCTGACGCCGGCCGCCTTCTTGATCAGCTCGGAGGCCGGAGGCGTCTTCGTGATGAACGTGAACGACCGGTCCTCGTAGACCGTGATCTCGACCGGGACGACGTTGCCGCGCTGGGACTCCGTCGCGGCGTTGTACGCCTTGACGAACTCCATGATGTTGACGCCGTGCTGGCCCAGTGCCGGCCCGACCGGAGGGGCCGGAGTGGCCGCGCCCGCCTGGATCTGCAGCTTGATGAGGCCAGAGACCTTCTTCTTCTTCTTAGGGGGCATGAATGCCTGCTTTCGTGTTGTGGGCCGACGCCATGGGCGATGACCCGGTTGCACTGACCGGCGGGATGCCGCGGGCCAGACCCCCTTCGCTCAGATCTTGGCAACCTGGGTGAAGGAGAGTTCGACCGGCGTCTCCCGGCCGAAGATGGAGACGAGCACCTTGAGCTTCTGGGACTCGGGGATGATCTCGGAGATCGTGGCCGGCAGCGTCTCGAAAGGACCCTCCATGACCGTCACCGACTCGCCGACCTCGAAGTCGACGACGGCGGCCGGCTTGGCCGCTGCGGTGGCAGCAGCGACACCGGCCGCATCGGCGACCGCCTCGAAGCTCGGGGCGAGCATCGTGAAGACCTCGTCGATCGACAGCGGCACCGGCTGGTGCGCGTTGCCGACGAAACCGGTGACGCCCGGCGTGTGTCGCACCGCGCCCCAGCTCTCATCGGTCAGCTCCATCCGGACCAGGACGTATCCGGGCATCCGAACGCGCCGGACGAGCTTCTTCTGCCCGTTCTTGATCTCGGTGACCTCCTCCATGGGGACCTCGATCTCGAAGATGTAGTCCTCCATGTTGAGGGTCTGGATGCGCGTCTCGAGGTTGGCCTTGACGCGGTTCTCGTAGCCGGCGTAGGAATGCACGACGTACCAGTCGCCAAACCTGGCCTCCAGATCCGCCTTGAACTCCGCGACCGGATCGACGGCTGGAGTCTCCGGATCACTGGCTTTGGACTCCGTGTTCACAGCGCCCTGGGGGGCGAACTCGTCGGACACGCTTGACCTACTTCCTTGCTTCTGTTCTGCCTTGCTATGGTCCAGCCGCAACGGACCGGGGTGCTGCTGGCGAGATTCTCGAAAAGACCGGGCTAGCCGGTGAACATCCAGGTGACCAGCTTGCTGAAGACGAGGTCCAGTCCGGCCGTGATCGCCATCATGATGACGACGAAGACGATCACCACGGCGGTGTAGCGGACCAGCTCCGGGCCGGTCGGCCGGACCACCTTGCGGATCTCGTCGAGGACCTGACGGATGAAGAGCGAGATCGCGGCGAAGAGACGCGACACGGGGTTGCCGCCCCGGGCCCGGTCGGCCCGATCGGAGCCGCGCTTGGCGCTCGTCTCGGTCACGATGTCCCCTTTCCGCGTCGATGGTCCGCCAGCGGCGGACGCGAACGTTGATGCGCAGGGCAAGAGGGACTCGAACCCACAACCGCTGGTTTTGGAGACCAGTGCTCTACCAATTGAGCTATTGCCCTTCGCCTGGACCGCGTGTGCGGACCCAACCGGACGGCATGCGTCAGCAGGGCCGGCACCGACCATCCGAAGGACGATCATACGGGACCGCGCGGATCGAGGCGAACCGACCGTATGCCGCCCTCCCCGAGGACCGCGGCGAGTGGCAGGATCGAGGGGTGACCACCAGAGCCCCCCTTGAGTCCCTGCCCGCCGACGAGCTCGCCACGTTCCGCGCCGAGCAGGAACGGGCGTACGAGGCCCTGCGCACCCGTGGTCTCACGCTCGACCTCACCCGCGGCAAGCCGTCCACCGAGCAACTCGACCTGTCCGATGGGCTGCTGCAGCTGCCGACGACGACCACGGGCCGCGGCGGGACCGATGTGCGCAACTACGGCGGTCTCGAGGGACTGCCCGAGCTGCGCGCGATCTTCGCGGACCTGCTGCGGGTCGAGCCCGGGCAGGTCGTCGCGGGCGGCAACTCGAGCCTGACGATGATGTACACCACCATCGTCGACTTCATCCTCTTCGGCGGCGTCGACTCGCCGCGGCCCTGGTCGCAGGAGGAGACGGTCACCTTCATCTGTCCGGTGCCCGGCTACGACCGGCACTTCTCGATGCTCGCCGAGCTCGGGATCGAGATGGTGACCGTCGATATGCTCGCCGACGGCCCCGACATCGCCGCCGTCGAGGCCCTCGTCAAGGACGACCCGAGCGTCAAGGGCATCTGGATCGTCCCGACCTACTCCAACCCGACCGGCGCGGTGGTGTCCGAGGAGATCGCCGCCCGGCTGGCGGCGATGCCCGCAGCCGCGCCCGACTTCACGATCTTCTGGGACAACGCCTACGCCATCCACCACCTGACCGACGATGCGGCCAAGAGCGCGGAGATCCTCACCCTCGCGTCGGCGAGCGGCCACCCGAACCGGCCGATCATGTTCGCATCGACGTCCAAGATCACCTTCGCCGGCGCGGGCGTAGGCGCGTTGGCCGCCTCGAGTGCCACCGTCGCGTGGTATTTGCGGCATCTGGCGATGGCCTCCATCGGACCCGACAAGGTCAATCACCTCCGTCACGCCGAGTTCTTCCAGGACGCCGAGGGCGTCCGTGGCCACATGCGACGGCACCGCGCCGTCCTCGCACCCAAGTTCGCGGCCGTCGACGAGGCCTTGTCGGCCGAGCTCGCGGGGCTCGGCGTGGCGACGTGGACGCACCCGAGCGGTGGCTACTTCGTCAACCTCGACGTGCTCGACGGAACGGCCACCCGCGTCGTGGAGCTTGCCAAGGCGGCCGGCATCGCGCTGACACCGGCCGGGGCCTCCTTCCCGCATGGGCACGATCCGCGCGACCGCAACATTCGCCTGGCCCCCACGTTCCCCGCGCTCGAGGAGGTCCGCGCCGCCATGGCCGGCGTTGCCACCTGCGTCGCGCTCGCCGCGGCGGAGAAGCTGACCCAGGCCGGCGCCGACGACTGACACACTCGCCAGACGAGAGGAACCCCACATGTCCGATCCCAACGAGAACATCGATGATGACCTGACGAGCTACAGCGTCGATGACGAGGATCAGCTCCAGCCGCAGGACACCCTGATCGACGACGACGTCGAGGACAGCCTGGATCGCGGCTATTCCCCCAGCGACACCGCCCGCGGCTCCACCGCGTGGGGCACGACGGCATACGAGCAGTCCCAGGAGGAGACGATCGACCAGCGCATCCTCCAGGAGGAGCCCGACCCCGACTCCGCCTACGGCGCACCCGACAACGAGAGCGGGCTCGACACCGAGCGCCTCGGCGGAACCGACGAGGACGCCATCGATGCCGACGACGACTGGATCGGCTCGGGCGAGGTCGGCACCACGCGCGCCGGTCGCCTCGTCGCCCCCGACGAGGGCGCCCATGACGACGACGACAGCCAGGAGGTCGCATCCGACGTCGGCATCGACGGTGCCGGGGCATCGGCCGAGGAGGCAGCCGTGCACATCATCGACAGCGACGACGGCGAGGACCACTGACCTTCATGGTCAAGGCGGTGGAGTCGCTGCCCAAGGCGCACCTGCACCTGCACTTCACCGGTTCGATGCGGATCCAGACCGTGCGCGATCTGTCCCGGCGCCACGGGCTGCACCTGCCCGACTCGCTCGGGGCGGCGTGGCCGCCCCGGCTGCATGCGACCGATGAGAAGGGCTGGTTCCGCTTCCAACGGCTCTATGACACGGCCCGTGCCTGCGTTCGCGGCGAGGTCGACATGCGCCGGATCGTGCGCGAGGCCGCCGAGGACGACGCGGCCGAGGGGTCCCGCTGGCTCGAGCTGCAGATCGACCCGACCTCCTACGCCCCGTTCGTCGGTGGGATCACCCCCGCACTCGAGATCGTCCTCGACGAGGCCCGGGCCGTCTCCGATGCGGGACCGACTGATGTCGCCGTCGTCGTCGCGTCGAACCGGATGCGCCATCCGCTCGAGGCCCGGACCCTGGCGCGCCTGGCAGCCCTGCACGCGGGCGAGGGTCCGGGGACCGTCGTGGGCTTCGGACTGTCCAGCGACGAGCGCCGCGGCTTCACGCAGGACTTCGCCCCCGCCTTCACCATCGCGCGCCGCGCCGGGCTCGCGCTCGTGCCCCATGCCGGCGAGCTGCTCGGAGCGCAGGCCGTCATGGAGACCCTCGAGTACCTCGAGCCCGACCGGCTCGGGCACGGGGTCCGCTCCGTCGAAGACCCGCAGGTGCTCGACGCTGTCGCAGCATCCGGGGTCACGCTGGAGATCTGTCCCGGCAGCAACGTCGCCCTCGGCGTGTACGCCGAGCTCGAGGACGTCCCGCTGCGTCGGCTCGTGCGCTCGGGCATCCCTGTGGCGCTCGGGGCGGACGACCCCCTCCTGTTCGGCTCACGGCTGGCTGACCAGTATGCGGCGGCCCGCCGACTCGGCTTCGACGACGCCGGGCTCGCGGCCCTCGCGCGATCGTCCATCACCGCCAGCCGGGCCCCCGCCCTGGTCCGCGCGACCGCCCTCGCGGACATCGACCGGTGGCTCGCCGAACCCGCCCTGGCCGACCCCGCGAGCGCGTGAGTCCCCAGCCTGAGTCCGTCTCGAGTCCGCCTCGAGATTGCCCTGAGTCTGCTCTGAGTTTGCTCAGGTTCCCCCTGTCCGGTCATGCTGGTCCGGATATGACAACTCTCAAGCACGCCTTCCGACCCGCCGGAACGCCCGGCTCCAGATCCCTGCGACGCCTGGCCATGGTCGGCATGATCGCTCCGCTCATCGCCGTGACCGGCTGCAGCGCCGACAGCCCGGCCACGACCGACGGCGCCACAACGACCCAGTCCACACCGTCCACGTCCGCCGCCTCCGGCACGGCGAACCCCACGACGACGGCGACGCCGGCGCCGTCCCAGACCAACCGCGCCGTGAAGGTGAGCGTCAAGGACGCGCAGCTCGGCCACACCGTGAAGGTGCTGGAGATCGCGCGCAACGTCAGGTGGCCAGGTGGCGCTCCCGTCGGGAAGGCCACCTACGAGATCGTCGGGGTCAAGGTCGCAGTGACGGCGGGCACGCGCTACTCGGCCACGGTCGAGCCGAAGATGTTCACGCTGAAGGCCGGGACCCAGACAGCCCCGGCGACGAGCGAGTTCGGGAAGGAGCTCGGCAGGCCGCTGACGGTCGCCAAGCGCGGCGAGACGAAGACCGGGTGGCTCTTCTTCAAGGTCACGCGCGGCTCGACCGGGCCGCTCACCCTCGTCCTGGCCCGTCCCGCCTACAAGGTCAGCACCACCGGCAAGAGTTTCCCCGCCAAGCAGTTCAGCGTGAAAATCGGGGGCTGACCCGGCCGCTGCCGGTCAGAGGCGGTGCCCGATGAGGACCGGCTCGTTGACAAGCCGGATCCCGAAGGCATCCTGCACGCCGTCGCGGATCTGCCGGGCCAGGGCAAGGATATCCGCGGCCCGCGCCGCGCCACGGTTGGTGATGGCGAGCGTGTGCTTGGTCGACAACGCGGCCGGAGCCGGTAGCCCGAAGCCCTTGGTGAAGCCGGCCCTGTCGATGAGCCAAGCGGCGCTCGTCTTGACGCGGCCGTCGGGCTCCTCGAAACGGGGCGGCGACGGCCGTTCGACGCCAAGCCGCCTCGCCACCCGCTCGGCGAGAGCCTCGAACTCGCCGCGGGCGAGGATGGGGTTGGTGAAGAAGGACCCACAGGACCACGTGTCGTGGTCATCGGGATCGAGCACCATTCCCCGCTGCCGACGCTGGCGCAGGACCGCCTCCCGAGCCTCCGACAAGGGCACCGTGCTGCCGAGGTCGACGCCGAGACCGCCGGCGAGAGCGGCATACGCGATGGGCCGGCTGAGATCGGCGAGCTCGAACCGGAACCGGACGTCGAGGACAACGTAGCGATCCGTGCCCTTGAAGCGCGAGTGACGGTAGGTGAAGCGGCAGTCGGCGCCCGGGAACGTCCGCATCGCCTGCTCCTCCCGGTCCCACGTGCGCACCTCGGTGATCGTCTGGGAGACCTCCTGGCCGTAGGCGCCGACGTTCTGGATCGGGGTGGCTCCCGTCCGGCCGGGTATGCCGCTCAGCGCCTCGACGCCGGCCCAGCCCTCGAGGACGGCCCGGGCCACGACATCGTCCCAGACCTCGCCGGCGGCGACCCGCACTGTGACGCTGCGGGCGTCCCGCGCCTCGACCGCGATCCCGCTCGTCGCGATGCGCACCGCGGTGCCGGGGAACCCGTCGTCGGTGACGACGAGGTTGGACCCGCCCGCGAGGACGAGCAGCGGCTCCCCGGCATCATCGACCTCACGGACAGCGTCGACGAGCTCGTCGGTGGTCCTCACCGTGACCAGCCGTGCGGCGGGGCCGCCCACGCGCATCGTCGTCAGGTCGCGCAGCGGGACGTCGTGCTCCTCGCGCACCAGCGTCTCAGTCGAGCCGGGCGACGGCGACCGCCTTGCCCAAGACCTTGACGCCCTCGGACGTGACGGTGAGCTCGATGGTCACCAGCCGGCTCGCCTCGTCCCGCGCCGTGACGACACCGGTGACCTCGATGTCGGCCCCGGTCTCGTAGGGGACGACGACGGGTTCGGGAAAGCGCACGCTGTAGTCGGTGACGCGGCCGGGGTCGCCGACCCAGTCGGTGACGATGGTGACGGCGGCGCCCATCGTGAACATGCCGTGGGCGATGACGTCGGGGAGGCCGACGCTCTTGGCGAAGGTCTCGTCCCAGTGGATCGGGTTGCGATCCAGAGACGCCCCGGCGTACTGGATGAGCCTGGCCCGGTCGACGTGGATCGTCGTGCCGGGCAGCTCGTCGCCGACCGACACATCGGCACACACGCGGACCGGGCGCCAAGCGGTGCTCATCACTCGTCTCCTCTGATGACGATGGTCGAAGAGGCGGTGCACACCGGCTCACCGGCTCGGGTAGCCAGCTCGGTGCGGGTCGTCACCATCGCGTGCGCGCCGACCGCGCGCACCCTGTCGACGTGCAACTGGCCAATGATGTCGTCACCCGCGGTGAGCGGGCGATGATGGACGAACTTCTGCCGACCATGCACGACCCGGGAGAAGTCGATCCCTGCCTCGGGGTCTGTGATGAGCTGCGCATCGCACTGTTGCGCGATGAGCACCGCGAACGTCGGGGGCGCGATGACGTCGTCGTAGCCGCGCGCTCGGGCCGACGCTGCCTCGGTGTGCACCGGATCGGTGGCGCCGACCGCCTCGGCGAACTCACGGATCTTGGCGGCGCTGACCACATAGCCACGGGTGGGCGGGTACTCGCGTCCCTGGAAATCTTCGTTCACCGGCATGGTCGCAGCCTACCCATGCGGGCGGCCCCTGCCGCGTCAGCGGGTCTCGCGGTGCTCCGTGTGTTTGCCGCAGGTGGGGCAGAACTTGTTGAACGCGAGCCGGTCGGGGTTGTTGCGACGGTTCTTCTTGGTGATGTAGTTGCGATTCTTGCAATCCACACACGCCATCGTGATCTTCGGACGGACGTCGGTGCTCTTGCTGGCCACTGCAACCTGCTCTCGGGAAAACGTCTCGGATGTGCTGCGGACGTGCTGCTGTCGGAGGGACGCGGAGGTATCTCGTCCACGGACATGGTAGCGGGAGCGGGACTCGATCCCGCGACCTCACGATTATGAGTCGTGCGCTCTAACCAGCTGAGCTACCCCGCCATGGGCTGCCGCCGCTCCGCGAAGCGATGGCCGACCAGAGCCCCAATAGGGAATCGAACCCTAGACCTTTTCCTTACCATGGAAACGCTCTGCCGTCTGAGCTATTGGGGCGCGGTCACCGCGGCGGCCAGAGCCGTCGCAGCTGACCTGCTGTGCGACGGCGAGACTACACGCTCTCGCCGTCAGACCGGAAATCGCCGGGTGCCTGAGATGATCACAGCATGACATCACCTGGGCCATCGTCTGGGCCATCGTCTGGGCCACCCCCTGCGGCCCCGTCCCGGCGCCCGCGTGCATCGATGCTCGGGTCCGCACAGGACGTCTCGGTGCACTTCGACCAGCGCAGCATGTGGCGCGCGGGCTGGACCGTCGTCGCCGTCATCGCGCTGGCGGCACTGCTGCGGTGGGTGCTCGCCGATGCCGGCGGCGTGATCTTCACCCTCTTCCTCGCCTTGATTCTCTCCATCGCCATGGAGCCTGCCGTCGCCTGGCTCAGCAAGTACATGAAGCGCGGTTTCGCAACGGCCATCGTCATGTTCGGGAGCCTGCTCGGCTTCGCCGCCTTCGTCTTCGTCTTCGGCCGGCTCCTCGGGGATCAGATCGCACTCTTCGCGCAGTCCGTGCCCGGGCTCGTCGAGGACCTGACGTCGTGGGCAAGTGAACGCTTCGGGCTCGACCTGGACTACGAGCAGATCCTCCAGCGGCTCGGGGTCGGCACGACCACCTTGACGACGATCGCGCAGAACCTCGCCGGCGGCATATTCGGCATCCTGGCATCGGTCGTGGCGGCCGCCTTCGGTACCCTCACGCTCGCCTTCTTCACCTTCTACCTGTCGGCGGACCAGTTGCGGCTGCGGCGATGGATCGCCCAGCTCTTCCCTCCCCGCCAGCAGGAGGTCTTTGCCACCGCCTGGAAGCTCGCCGTCGCCAAGACCGGGGGTTACGTCGCGGCGCGGCTGGTCCTCGCGACCATCTGCGGCGGCATGACCGCGATCTTCATGCTCATCATCGGCATGCCCTACTGGCTGGCCCTCGGGATCTGGACCGGGATCGTCGCCCAGTTCGTCCCCACGGTGGGCACGTACATCGCGATCGCCTTGCCCGTCGTCATCGGCCTCATGGGTGACAAGCCCTGGCAGGGCCTGGCCGTCCTCGCCTTCGCGGTGGTCTACCAGCAGATCGAGAACGTCACCATCGAGCCGCGGATCTCGGCGCAGGCCGTCGACGTGCATCCAGCGGTGTCCTTCGGCGCGGTGATCTTCGGCGCGTCGCTCTTCGGTGTGGGAGGGGCCTTCGTCGCGGTCCCGGTGGCTGCCCTGTTGCTCGCGATGTTCGACATCTACTCACGCAAGTACGAGGTACTGCCGCACGTCGCCGGGCACGCGGAGCGCGCCATCGAGATCGACAGTGACCCCGACAGAGACCTCGAGGAGGACGTCAGCACGGACCTCGATGCCGTCGGCGACGACACGTCCGCCAAGGCGAACACGAGCCACGACGCAGACCCGGTGGCGACGTAGGGAATGCTCAGGCCCGCTCGTGCTCCTCGCTGGTCAGAGCTGCCTGCGCCGCGCGCTCCTCGATCACCCGCCGATCCCGTATGCCGCCGAGCTCGGTCAGCTCGGCGGTGACCCGCTCGAGCCGGTCCCGGGCGGCCGCGAGGCGCCGCTCGAGATCGGCTACCCCCTCACGCGCTTCGCTCCGGCGGGCCTCGGCGACGTCAATCTCATGCTCGACCTTGGCACGAGCCCTGCGGGCCGACTCGAGCTCGGCCGCACGTCGGGCCCGGCGCTGCTCCTGGCGAACCTGGCGCTGCTCTGCCAGATCGATCGCCGGCGTGACTGCCTGGGGGAGCTCGTCCCCGCTCACCGCTGCCGCCTCGGCGATGTCAGCGATGTCGACCGAGCCGAATCCGGCGTAGGACAGCGCCTTGACCAGGGCGCCGGAACGGATGGCGCGTTCGGCCTCCTCGTCGGCGACCAAGGCGGTGAGCGTCTCGCGGACCTCCGCGGCGGCACCTGGCCCCAGGGGGTGACCGGCCTGCTTCGCCGAGGCCACCACCTGTGCGGCCACGGTCTCGACCCTCTTGGCCCGCTCCCGACCGAGGAGCCGGAGCTGGTCGCCGTCGAGCGTGCGCTGGGCCTCTCGCAACAATTCGGCAAAACCGTGCAGTTCGTCAAGCTCGACCAGCTCCGAGCGGACGGCATGGTTGATCGCCCACGCCGCGACAGTCGGTTTGCGAAGCGCGGCCACTGACGTTGCGAGCGCCACGTCGCCCGCCGTCCTGGCCTGCGCCACGAGCGATGTGCGCTCGGACACGAAGTCGGCCAGCGGGGCGGCATACAGCTGCTCGACGGCGGCGCGTAGGTGCATGATCATCACGCCATTGTCGATCCTCCTTTGAGAGAATGGGCCGATGATCTGGATCTGCGAAACGTGCGCCGTCGAGACCGCCGACCTCGTGCAGCCGCCTGAGACGTGCGCGATCTGCGAGGACGAGCGGCAGTGGGTGCCGGCAAGCGGCCAGGCCTGGACCACAGTGGATGCATTGCGTGACAAGGGAACCCGTATCTTCGTTTCGGAGGTGGAGCCGCAGCTGTGGGGCGTGCGCGCGGAGCCGGAGGTCGGCATCGGTCAGCAGATGATGGTCGTGCGCACGCCGGAAGGGGTGCTTCTCTTCGACTGCGTCGGCTACGTCGACGACGCGGCGCTCGACGCCATCCGCGGGCTCGGGCCCGCGCTCGCCGTCGCCGCGAGCCATCCGCACATGTACGGCGTCCAGACCCAGTGGGCCGAGGCGCTCGGTGGGGTGCCGGTGCTCCTCGCGGAGCGCGACAAGGATTGGGTGCGGCGCGACGCCCTCGTCGAGTACTACGACGAGCGCCACGATGTCGCCGCCGGACTGACCCTGCACCGCGTCGGCGGGCACTTCCCCGGCCAGGCCGTCGTCGAGTGGGCGACCGGCAACGACGGCAAGGGGGTCCTGCTCGCTGGGGACGCGATCTTCCCCACCCGGACCGCCGGACGGTGAGCTTCTTGCGCAGCTATCCGAACCGGCTCCCCCTGTCTGGCGGCGTCGTGCAGCGGATCGCAGCCCAGGCCGAGAAGCTGCATTTCGACCGGCTATACAACAACTTCGGTACGGCCGTCCCGGCCGATGCGAAGGCGGTCATCCGTTACTCGGCCGACCGGCACACTGCCTGGGTTCGCGGCGACCACGACAACCTGACCTGACCTGACCTGACCTGACCTGACCTGCCCTGCCC
>JAKDLQ010000038.1 GCA_030452775.1 Micrococcales bacterium
GCCGTCGAGGGAGGCCGACTGCACGGCATATCCGTCCATCGACGAGTTGTCGAAACCGGGCAGGTCGACGTCGGCCGCGACGTCGGCGGCCACGACGAGCCCCAGCGCCGCGTCGAGGGGGGCCGGGACCGGCGCGGCCCCGGGGAGGGCCTCGAGGATCGCGGCGAGGTGCTCGTCGACTGATCGCACCTCAGGCGCCGCCGGTGCGGACCGTGTCGCCGCGCAGGACCGCGCCGTCCGGCACCTCGCTGACCCCTTCGACGAGGACGTCGCCGACACACCGGACGTCCCGACCGAAGGTGACGTCACCGACGACCCGCAGACTCGTGCACTCGCGCATCGAGGGGACCCCGGCGGGGAATCGTGCCTCGAAGTCGGGCATGAGCTTGAACGGCTTGTCGAGCTCGACGAACGGCTCGCTCCCGGAGCGGGACGCGACGAGGCGGTACTCGTCATCGAGGTCGAAGAAGTCGGACCGGGTCAACAGCAGGTCGTTGGTGCTCTTGACGGGGCGGAATCGGGTCCGAGGCACGAGGATTGCCTCCGAACCCTCGAACACCTCGATGGCCGTGCCCATCGCAGACTCCATCTGGATGACCTTGGGCGAGTCGGAACGGGACGGGTCGACGGTCTTGTGGTTGATGATGATCGGCAGGCCGAGGACGCCGCGCCCGGCGGCCATCCGGGTGTGCAGCGCATCGAGGTTGATCCACAGGTTGTTGGAGTGGAAGGTCGTGTGGCGTTGGATGTCGAAGTAGTACTCCTCGTCGCCGTCGCTGACCATTGCCAGGTCGCGCAGGATGAGCCGGCCGTCGGCCTTACGGACCGCGAGGTGCCCGCCCTTGCGATCACTCGGGGTTCGCATGCACACCTCGGCGACGTAGGGCAGGTCACGCTCGATCATCCAGGCTGCGACGTCGGGGTCGCAGGTGGCGCCGAGGTTGTCCGAGTTGGAGATGAAGGCGAGGCGCAGGCCCTTGGAGCGCAGCGCGTCGAGAACCCCCGTGGCCATCATGGAGACGAAGATGTCGCCGTGCCCCGGAGGGCACCACTCGAGTTCGGGGTCTGCCGGCCAGGAGACCGGCGTCAGGTCATCTGCCCGAAGCTTGGGCTCGGCGTTCTGGAGGAACTCGATCGGCAGCCCGTCGACGGGCAGGTCGGGATACCGCGCGAGGATCTCGAGCGACTCCTCGGAGGTGCGGAAGGAGTTCATCAGCAGGAGCGGGACGGGGACATCCCAACGCTCCCGGAGCGAGAGCACCTGCCGCGCGATGATGTCGAGGAAAGTGAGATCGCTGGTCACGACGAGCCCGGACTTGGGTCCGGCCAGACCCATGGTCGTGCCGAGGCCGCCGTTGAGCTTGATGATCGCGGTCTCTGACAGTGCCCGGCGAGCATCGTCGTCGGACACGCTGACCTCGCCGAGCTCCTGGACCCGGCCCAACGGCTCGATGGAGTCCTCGGGGATCTTTCCCCGTGCGCCGCCCTCGAGTTCGCGGTAGTAGTGCTCGAAGACGCGGATCGCCTCGGGGCCCAGCCCGCGGGCGCGCATCCGCTCCTTCGACTGGCCCAGCCCGTCGTCACCCATGGCGACAACCATACGATGGGCATCATGACAACTCCTGCAGGCCGGCCGCGATCACGGGGTGAGGGGACACCCACCACGCTCTCCAAGCGTGAAGTCCGCCAGCTGTATCGGCAACGTCGGCGCGAGCTCGCCGGCGCGCTCGAGGCGTCCGGAGACCGCGAGGCCGCCGGGCGACGTATCGCCGAGCAGGTCCTCGCTCTCCTGCCCGAGAGCCCGGCAGGCGGCGCGCTGCGCGTCGCCGCCTACGAGTCGACGCCGGACGAACCACCCACCGGGCCCCTCATCACAGCCCTCGTCGACGCCGGTCACGAGGTCATCGTGCCGATCACGCTGGAGGATCTCTCCCTCGAATGGCGGGTCGCCACACCGGGAACGGTGGGAGACGAGTCCACGACGACACGCGCGCCCCTGCCTGCCGACGCCCGCACCCTGGGTGCCGACGCGCTGGGTTCCTGCGACCTCATCATCACTCCCGGGCTGACGGTCGACCCGCACGGCGTCCGGCTCGGCCAGGGCGGCGGCTGCTACGACCGCGCGCTGGTGCACCGCGACCCGACGACCCCGGCCATCACCTTGCTGCACGAGGGAGAACAGAGCATCGATCCGCTGCCCCGCGCCGCGCATGACCAGCTCGTCGACGGCTACCTGACCACGTCCGGGCGCCTCGTCCGTGTCGACCGTGTCGACCGTGTCGAGGGCGCCGACAGCGCCGACAGCGCCGCCAGCGCCGACACCGCTACGAGGTCTCCGCGGGCGAAGGGCTGAGGGTCAGGGTCTCCTGCGCCGCCTCGGCGACGGCCTCGTCCGAGAACGGCCACGCGAAGGATGCGCCGGCCGCCCACGCATCGATCTGGTCGACGTAGTGCCGGTTGTAGGCGTGTCCGCTCTGACCGGTGGCGTTGACCCAACGGGACCGGTCGAGATCGGACAGATCGACGACCATCCGCATCGAGGGACCGGAGGTCACGTCGTAGCCGGGGGTGGACGCGTCCCAGGCGTTGGCGTCGACGATCGCGTTGCCGCCCCCGAGCTCGATGCCGCCGCGCTCGAACACGTCCCGGATGACCTCGGGCACCGAGCTGTCGCTCATGACCGGGTGCTTGAGGTTGAGCTGGTGCAGCCGGCCCCATCGCCAGGTCGCTGGGACCTTGCCGAGCTTGCGGGCCAGGTCGAGGCGCGCCTCGACGAGGGCCCGCTTGAGGATCTCCCCGGACTCCTCGGTGACACCGGGCGTCGTCTTGTCGTCCCACCAGTCGTTCTTGGGGTCCTTGATGAGCTGCTCCATGACGACCATCCAGCGGCTTCCCCCATCTGGCGCCATGTCCGGGGGCAGCTCGTCGAAGGTGAGGCGCAGCAGGTGCTTCCACACGGCGTTGTAGTAGGCGGCCGATGCCGAGTCGCGGGTCTTGTCGGCCGGCTGGCTGCCGTCCCAGTCGCGCAGCAGCCGCTGTGCCTGCGCGGTGAAGTCGTCGACCTGGGTCCCGAGCAGGTGCTCCACGAGGACCGGGGCGAAGATGTTGCGGACATCGCTCTGGATCTCGGCCATGTACTCCGGTGACGCCTTGGGCGTCGACGCGAGCAGGCTCCTGATCCGCTCGGCACGGAAGCCGTAGTCCCACTCCGAGGTGAGGAACGGCGTCGTGCTCGCCGTCACCGCCTGGTTCGCGGTGACGATGCGTCCCTTTGCGGGGTCCTTGACCCACGGCAGCTGCTCGAAGGGAACGAAGCCGGTCCAGTCCCACTGGCTGTCCCACCCCGGGGCGGGCCAGAATCCAGGGACGGCGCCCGGCGTGGCCGACGCCCGGATGGGGATGAGCCCCGGGGCCTGATAGCCGATGTGCCCGTCGACGTCGGCGTAGACGAGGTTCTGGGCGGGGACGTCGAACAGGCGTGCGCCGGCCCGGAACTGATCCCAGCTACCCGCTCGGTTGATCGCGAAGATCGCGTCGGCCGTCGTGCCCGGTCGCAGGGCGGTCCAGGCGAGGGAGACCTCGAAGCGGTTGCTCTGGGTGGCGCCCCGCACGACCGGGCGATCGCCGGCCTCGGCGACCTGGGGGACCGCATCGGAAAGGACCGGTCCGTGCGCGGTGCTGCGCACGGTGATGGAGACATCGGACGAGCCGGCCACCTTGATCGTCTCGACCCGCTCCTTGAGCGGGACCTGCACCCCGTCGCGCAGATAGGTCTTGCCGGAGACCTGCTCGAGGTAGAAGTCGGTGACGTCCGGCCTGAGGTTGGTCATCCCCCACGCGACCTTCTCGTTATGTCCGATAACGACGCCCGGCAGCCCCGAGAAGGTGAAGCCCGACACCCGGAACGGGCATTCCGGCCTGACCGTGCGGCACTGGAGGCCCACCTGGGTCCAGATGCTGGGGATGTCCAGATCGAGGTGCGGGTCGTTGGCGAGGAGAGGCTTGCCCGTCGTGGTGTGTGCGCCGGAGACGACCCACGAGTTGGAGCCGATGTCCGGCCCTCGACCGAGCTGCCGCGGCACGGCGTCGAGCGCCGTCTGCGTCCGGTCCAGCGCCCCTTGCGCGTCCCGGGTGGTCAGGGCGGAGGGCACGGTTGCCGCGGCGGCTTCCGTCGCTGGCTGCGGCTGCCACTCCTGGGGGGACAGGATCGGGGGATTCCGGCTCGTCGGATACGGCGGGTAGAGTGCCGCGATCTGCTTGACCGGCAGCCGCCGACTGAGCCTCGCCCGGGTCAGCTCGTCGTCGTAGTCGCCGCGCAGGTCCCAGGCGATCGCCTTGAGCCAGGCGAGCGAGTCGACCGGCGTCCATGGTTCGACGCGGTAGCCCGGGTTGGTGCGCTCGAGCAGCATGTACTCGAGCGACATGTCACCGGGCGCACCAGCCTGCCCGATATAGGCGTTGACCCCCTCGGCGTAGGCCTGCAGGTACTGCCGTGTCGAGGCCTCGAGCCGGGGCAGCTCCTGCTCGGCCACGCGCCGCCAGCCCATGGTGCGGATGACGCGATCGGTCTGCACCGCACTCTCGCCGACGAGCTCGGCGAGCCGGCCCGCGGTGATGTGCCGCCGCAGGTCCATCTCGAAGAAGCGGTCCTGCGCGCTGACGAACCCCTGGGCGCGGAAGAGGTCCGAGGCGTTGTCGGCGTAGATCGTCGGGATCCCGCGCGCGTCGCGCTGCACCGTGACGCTGCTCGTCAGCCCGTCGATCTGCACCTGCCCGCTCGTCTGCGGGAAGGGTCGCCGCACCGTCGAGATGGCCAGGATTCCGGCCGCCACGATCGCCAGGACGAGCAGCACGATCACGGACAGGCCGGCGCGGCGAGCGAACGTCATCCGGGACACCCTGAGAGCCTAGGCCACCGGCGTCCCCCCGGGGCGGATGGTTGGATTGAGCAAACCCCGCCGCGCCCAGGAGCCGCCCCGTGCACGCCGTCGCGTCGATCACCGCCTCGGGGATGACCCTCGAGGAGCTGACGCGCGTGCTGCTCACCGGGTCGATCGTCCTGCTCGTCGCCGTCGCCGCCGTCCGCCTCTCGGTCCGGTCCGGGATGCCTTCGCTGCTCCTCTATCTCGGGCTCGGGCTGCTTCTCGGCAATGTCGGCGGCGGCGTCGAGTTCGACTCGGCCTCGATCACGCGCGTCCTCGGGTATGCGGCGCTCGTGCTGATCCTCGCCGAGGGCGGGATCTCGACGTCGTGGTCCAACATCCGCGAATCGATCATGCCCGCGGCGCTGCTGTCAACGCTCGGCGTCGTCGTGTCGGTGCTCGTCGTCGCCGTCGCGGCGCACACGCTGCTGCCGCTGTCCTGGACCATCTCATTGCTCATCGGCGCCATAGTCTCCTCGACGGACGCCGCGGCCGTCTTCGCGGTGCTGCGCAATGTGCCGCTGCCCAAGCGGCTCTCGGGGATGCTCGAGGCCGAGGCGGGGTTCAACGACGCCCCTATCGTCATCCTCGTCGTCGCCTTCGCTGCACAGGGCGTCCCCGGAGGCGAGCAGCAGACCTGGTACGTCCTGCTGGGTGAGGCGGCCCTCGAGCTCGCCGGGGGCGCCGTGGTCGGGCTGCTCGTCGGCTGGTTGGGTGCCGGACTCCTGCGACGGGTGGCCAGCAACTCCTCGGCGCTCTTTTCCATCGGGGTCCTGTCGCTGACGGTCTTCGCCTACGCCGCCGGCGCAGCGATCCACGTCTCGGGGTTCCTTGCCACCTACCTCGCTGCGCTGACCCTCGGCAACATGTCCCTGCCGCACCGGGTTGCGGTCCAGTCCTTCGCCACCGCGACCGGCTGGATCGCGCAGATCGGCCTCTTCGTCATGCTCGGACTGCTCGCCGAGCCGCTGCGCCTCGGACACCAGATCAGGCCCGCCATCACCATCGGGCTGGTGCTGCTGCTCGTGGCCCGTCCGCTGTCCGTCCTGGTCTCGACGGTGTGGTTCCGGATAGGATGGCGCGATCAGGCCTTCCTGTCGTGGGCCGGGCTGCGCGGCGCCGTCCCGGTCGTGCTCGCCACCGTGCCTCTGACCACAGGGACACCCAACACCGAGTGGATTTTCGACCTCGTCTTCGTGCTCGTCGTCGTGTTCACCCTCGTGCAGGGCACGACGCTCGGCTGGGTCGCGAAGCGCCTGCGTCTCGTCGAGGAGGTGACGACCGTCGACGTCGACCTCGAGTCGGTGCCGCTGACCGAGATCGGCGCAGACGTCCTGCAGGTCACCATCGGTGACCGCTCACGCCTGCACGGGGTCGCCGTCTTCGAGATGCGCCTGCCTCGCGGCGCCAACGTCACGCTCATCGTCCGCGACGGCGAGGGCTTCGTCCCAGGCCGACACACGACGTTGCGTCACGGTGACCAGTTGCTCGTGGTCACCACTTCGAGAGTCCGTGCCACCACCGAGCAGCGGCTGCGACAGATGAGTGCGAACGGACGCCTTGCCGGATGGACGTAGAATCGTCCTCGCTCCCCTCCCCCGTGAACCCGAGGTTCCTCCTGTGCCCACCTATTCCTACGCGTGCCGCGAGTGTGGCCATGCCTTCGACATTCGCCAGTCCTTCACCGACGACTCGCTGGTCGAGTGCCCGGCGTGCCACGCGCCGAGCCTGCGCAAGGTGATCCAGCCGGTCGGCATCTCGTTCAAGGGCTCGGGCTTCTACCGGACCGACTCCAAGGCGGCCGCGGCCTCCCTCGCGAACACGAAGGGAGGGTCGTCCTCCGACTCGACTTCGGAGTCCTCGTCGGACTCTTCGTCAGAGTCCTCGACGAAGTCCTCATCGAGCTCGTCCGGATCGGACTCGTCCTCGAGCACCGGCAGGCCGGCGAGCACGCCGTCCACAGCCCCCTGACGCTTGCGGCGTCATCCACACCTCTGGCCGTATGCCGCCGTGCGCGGACCCGAGCGACCTAGGCTTGCGGCCCATGACCCCCTCGAACGCTCCTTCTGCACCCGACGAGGCCTCCGCGCGGGCCGAGATCGGCGTCATCGGGGGCTCCGGCCTCTACGAGTTCCTGACCGACTACGAGACCGTCGCCATCGACACGCCTTTCGGCCGGCCGAGCGACCCGCCCGTCGTGGGCGAGGTCGAGGGACGCAGGGTGGCCTTCGTCGCGCGCCACGGCCGGGGCCACCGCTTCCCCCCGCATCGGGTCAACTACCGGGCCAACCTGTGGGCGCTGCGCGCGGTCGGCGTCCGTCAGGTCCTCGCGCCGTGCGCGGTCGGCTCGCTACGCCCCGGGCGCGGACCTGGGACGATCGTGATCCCCGACCAGATCATCGACCGGACGTGGGGACGGGCCCACACGATCTATGCGGGCGAGGGGCCGGTCGTCCATGTCGGGTTCGCCGACCCGTACTGTCCCCGCAGCCGCGCGGTCGCCGTCGCCGCGGCCCGCCGCTCCCCGCTCGAGACAGTCGATGACGGCACGCTCGTGGTCATCAACGGGCCACGCTTCTCCACGCGCGCCGAGTCGCTCATGCACCGACAGGTGGGCGGGAGCATCGTCGGCATGACGACGATGCCGGAGGCCGCGATCGCCCGGGAGCTGGCGATGTGCTTCACGACGATCGCGATGGTCACCGATGCCGATGCCGGGGTCGAAGGCGCGGCGGGGGTGACCCATGTGGAGGTGCTCGCCGCCTTCGCCGGCAATGTCGAGCGCCTCAAGACTATCCTGCGTGACGCCATCGGCGCCCTGCCCGACCACGAGCCCGACGCCGAGGCGACCTGCTCGTGTCGCCGCGGTCTCGACGGGATCGCGCTGCCGTTCCCGCTGCCATGAGAGAGAGGACCGCACCCGCCCGTCGCGCTGTCCCGCCCGAGCGCGGCGCACGTGCGCCGAGCCGGCGGCGGCAGGCCCGGCGCGACCGGCTCCGGCGGTGGGGCGCGGCGCTGCTCGCCGGATTGGCGGTCCTGGTGGCGGTGACGGCGCTCGGAGCGGCCCGCAACGAGCGAGCCGGGGTGGCCACGATCGTTGCCGCCCGTGATCTGCCCGCAGGCGCCGTGCTCACCCGAGACGACCTGAGGCTCGCCACCATCCCGGCCGGCGGGCGTCCGGCCACCGGGCTCACGGCATACGGCGAGGTGATCGGCAACGTGACCGCGGGTCCGATCTCGGCCCGGGACCTCGTCACCCCGGAGCGACTGCTCGGCAGTGACCTGCTCGCCGGGCAGCCCGCCGGGCACGTCGCCCTCACGCTTCCGGTGCGCGGCGGCGCCGGCACCGGGCTCACCCCCGGCGTCCATGTCGACGTCTACGCCACGGGCACCGGGCAACGGGCCGCGACGGACGTCGTTGTCCTGGCCCTCACACAGCCCTCCGAGACGGCGTTCGGCGCCGGCGGCGGTCCGAGCGTGACCGTGGCACTCGCGCAGTCGCAGGCGGGAGCGATCGCGGCGTCCCTGTCCGCTCTGCAGGCGGGCGACAGTTTCATCCTCGCGTTGCGGCGGTCCTGAGGCCGGGGCGATAGGGTCTGCCCGGGCGGGCATGTCCCCGCCGTCGTCGGTGGACGCCACCGGCACCGGCCCATTGGTTCTCCGGTCCTCAGCCTCGGACCGGAGGTGTCACGAGAGAAGGAGACACTCGGTGCTCAAGGGATTCAAGGATTTCCTCATGCGCGGCAACGTCGTCGACCTCGCCGTCGCCGTCGTCATCGGCGCCGCCTTCGGCAAGGTTGTCGAGACATTCGTCACGGTGGTCATGGACCTCCTCGGCAAGGCGGGGGGGACCCCGGACTTCTCCGCGTGGGCCCCGGGTGGCGTGCACATCGGGTCGTTGATCACGGCGGTCATCAGCTTCATCATCATCGCTGCGGCCGTCTACTTCATCGTCGTCGTCCCGATGAACAAGCTGGCCGCGCTGCGCAAGGCCGGCGAGGAGCCCGAGTCCGAGGCCCCCTCGGAGGAGGTCCTGCTGCTCACCGAGATCCGCGACGCGCTCCAAGCCCGCTGAGCGGCACCAGTCACTCGTCGGGCTCACTCGTCGGGCTCACTCGTCGGGCTCACTCGTCGGGCTCACTCGTAGTGCGGTGGGCGCTGCTCGGCCAGCCACCGGTCCCGCGCTGCCTGCTCGGCTCCCACCGGGGCCGGGTTGCCCATGACTCCCGTCGCATCGGGCGGTGCCGGACTCTCCTCGTAGTCGGGGTTGCCGGCCGTGCCCTTGCGGAAGACCCTGCGTCGCCTCCGGCGGCGCTTGGCCGGGTGGGGGAGGTCGGTCGCGTCGGCAGGATCGGAGGTCTCGGCGGGCATATGGTCGCCATCCGGCGGGGCCGGCTCCTGTCGCGGCTCTGCGCGGCCGATCTGGTCCTGCATCGCCTCCTCGTGCGGGACGATGTGCTCGTCCCGCGCCACCTTGAGGATCCTGGAGATCTCACGGGCGGGGTCGCGGAACAGGTCGGTGCTCCAGACCCGCACGTGCTTCCAGCCCAGCTGGGTGAGGTGCTCCGGGCGCAACCGGTCACGTTCGCGCGTGCTGTGCACGGCGGCATACCGCGACCCGTCGGTCTCGATGGCGACGATCGCTCGGCCCCGGCGGTAGGGATCCTCGACGGCGAGGTCGATGCGATGCGCGGCGCTGCCGAAGTTCTCGTGGACGGTGAGGCCCTCGCGCCGCAGTCTGCGCGCCAGGTCGTGACGCAGCGGGTCGTGACGCAGCGGGTCGGGGGCCGGCCCCTGCTCCGCCATGGCCGCAGCGCCCGGCTCCGGTCCTGCGACTCTGTCGCCGGTCTCGGCGAAGGCGAGGAAGGCACGGAGCATGAGGGCGCCCTGGGCCTTGAGCCGGTCCGGGTCGAGGTCGTCGGCGCGGAGCGAGGACACGACGGTCACCCTCGTGCGAGCCCGGGTGATCGCGACGGTGAGCCGGCGCTCCCCGCCCTCGATGCTGAGCGGCCCGAAGCGGTGCAGCACCCGGCCGTGCGGCGTCTTGCCGTAGCCGATCGAGACGATGACGGCATCGCGCTCGTCGCCTTGGACCCGCTCGAGGTCCTTGACGAAGAAGCGCTCGTCCTTGTCCTCGGCGAAGAAGCCGGCGACAGCCGGCGCGTCCGACAGGGCGGTTGTCAGTGCCTCCTCGATGCGCTTCGCGTGCCGGATCCCGAGGGTGATGACGCCGAGGGACTCATCTGGGCGGGTGCGGGCATGGTCGAGGACGAGGTGGACGACCCGCTCGACCTCCGCCTCCGTCGTGTCGATCGACTCCGCGCCGGGCTGGACGACAGCCTGCCCGTCGACCGGCTCGAAGACGATGGCGGACTCGATGGACGTCCCGGGGAACGTCGCGAGGCGCCCGCCGTAGATGTGCTGGTTGGCGAAGGCGATGAGCCGCTCGTCGCGTGACCGGTAGTGCCAGTCCAGGTGCCGCGTCGGCAGGGCTGCGGCGAGCTCGTCGAGGATGGACTCGGAGCCGGCCGTGGGCGTCTCGTCGGCGCACGCCTCGTCCTCGTCTGAGACGACGATGGAGAAGTTGGTGGGTGGCAGCTGGCGCTCATCCCCGACGACGACGACCTGCCGAGCACGTGAGATCGCGGAGATCGCCTGCGCCGGCTGCACCTGGGAGGCTTCGTCGAAGATCACGACGTCGAACCACCGGCCGGGCGGGAGGGTCGCGGCGACGACGAGCGGGCTCATCGCCCAGCACGGCTTGATCGCGGTGAGGGCCGCGGACGCCTCGGGCATCAGCTCGCGCAGCGCCTTGTGCCGGCGGGCCTTGCCGGCCTCGGCCCGGATGAGGGACTCGTGGGCGGGTTCGGCGGCGATGACCTCGCGGACCCGCCCGGCCACCGCGGCGCGCACCCGCTCGACGGTCGAGGCGATGTGGGCTCGGTCCGCGTGGACGTACTCGTCGACGGTTCGGCGCAGGCCCGGTCCGTCATGCGCGCCGTAGAGCGGATCACGGACGGTGATCTCGCGCTGCAGGGAGGCCCACCACACGTGGTCGACCTCTGCGGTGACCTGCTCCGTCGGGACGCGCCGCGTGGCGAGGCCTTCGACGAGGTCCCCGAGCCCGGCAGCTCGGGCCTCGTCGAGGATGCCGGTGACTTGAGGCAGCACGGCGAGCCGGTCGGGGCTGGCGGCGAGGCGCGCGAGCCGGTCGCGTAGGTCCCGCAGCGGGGAGTCCATGAGCTCGCCCTCCGAGGTGGTCGCGAGCCGCTCGGACAGCCAACCGAGGTCGGCGCCCAGCGCCTCGACCGTCTCCATTCCCTCCTCGACGCGCGGCGAGATCTCCGGGCGGCCGCCCCCGCCGACGAGCTCGAACCAGTGCTTGCGCTGCTCGCTCGCCGACACGAACTCGTCGTGCAGCCGGGCGGGCGGGCGCCCGGGTCGAAGCAGCCGCCTGGCCTGACGGCGGGTCCGCCAGCGTGCCAGCATTCCCATCTGGACCTGGTGCGCACGTCGCCATTCCCTGGGCGCCGTGGCGGCGATGTACTCGCCCAGCGGCACGTCGAAGACCTCGGGCCGGAACACCTCGAGCGTCTCTCGTACTCGTGACATCGTCGCGAAGGCCGCTGTCCAGTCTGCCAGCGACGTCGCCCGGGGCACCCGCGACTCGGTCATGATGGAGTCGAGCTGCTGGGAGACGCCGTCGAGGCCTGCCGTGCTGAGGCGCGTGGTCAGCTCCAGAGCGCGGGCGGCGTCCTCCTGCGTCGATATGCGGGCCCCGAACCACGGGTCGTCGCCCTCGATGACCCAGGCGCCCAGTCCCGCGGCATCGCGCAGCCGCCGCCCCAGCTCGATCGCCCGGCTCCGGGTCAGTCCCTCGATCACGGGTCCGGGCAGCCTGACGTGTGAGGAGGGCGGGACGGGCCTCGCTGCGAGCTCGGTCATCGCCTGCTGCACGTCGTGGGCCGAGACGCCCCACGGGTCACGGATGCGGTGCAGGGCCTCGACGTGGCGCACGAGCCGTTCTCGCCGGGCGCGCAACACCGGGGCCCACCGGTGAGCGCCGGGTGTGGGCTGGCGCAGCGCCGCGTCGAGTGCCGCGTCGAGTGTCGTGTCGAGTGTGGCCTGGAACTGCTGGGCGATGGCGCGCTTGTTGATCGCGCCGTCGTAGGCGTCCAGGACGAGGTCCCCGAGCCCGACCCGATCGAGGCGACGAAGGACGACGTCGATGGCCGCCCGCTTCTCGGCCACGAAGAGGGTCGACCTGCCCTCGGCGGCGAGCGCGGCGATGAGATTGGCGATGGTCTGCGACTTACCGGTCCCGGGCGGTCCGTCGATCACCAGGTGGGCCCCGGCTCGAACGGCGTCGATGGCTGCCTGCTGGGAGGAGTCGGCGTCGAGGACCAGGTATTCCTGCTCCGGATCAGGGTCCGCCACCGGCTCGGGCAGCCGTGTCCGGATGGCGCTCAGCGCCGCCTCGTCGCCGGCCAGGGCCGCCACGACATCGTGGTCGGCGAGCGAATCACCTTGCTGCGCAAGGTCGGCCACCATGGGTAGCTTGGCGTAGGAGAACGTGCCGAGGACGAGGCGACGGGAGATGGCGAAGTCGGGTACGGCCGCGCACATCTCCTCGAGCGCGGCGAACACAGGGTAGGGGTCGAAGTTCGTCGCACGGTGCGCCCGCTCGGTCAGCGCGTCGGCATCGACCTCGATCTGCTGCTCGGCGCGAAGGTACTCGCGCAGCACGGGGTTGAACTCGACCCCCGGGCCGAGGTCGAGCTCGAAGTCCTCGTGGGTGGCGCCGGTCGGCCGCAGCACGCAGGGCCGCAGCAGGACCGGTGACGCCGGCGGTCGGGCCGCCTTGGGTACCGACCACGTCGCCATGCCGATCGCGACGAATCCCGCCGCGATGCCGCGCTCCTCGCGCAGCTCCAGCGCCTTGTCGTGGATGGCGCGAGCCCGTCGCCGCGCCTCGAGGAGCGCGGCCGGCTCGCGCACGAGCTGCGACAGCTTCGTCGTGCGCCCGGTCATGAGCATCGAGACGCCCCCGGGGTGTGCGGTGGTCAGGTCGAGGGTGCCTGAGGGCAGGTCGCGATACCAGAGCAGCGAGTTGCGCCCACCGAGGTCAACGAGGCTGCGTTGCCAGCCCTGGGCCGCGGCCGCGACCCGTGCCACCCGCGAGTCGCCCGCTGCCGCGGCCGGGGCCGGTGCGGCGGGGTCGGTCCGGGCGGCGTCGGTCATCTGAGCAGGCTAACAAGGCCGCGCACGTCTGATCGCCGCGGCGGTCCGTTCGTGGGCCTGGCCGGGAAGGTACCGCGCGTCCCTGCGGGGCGCGCCCGGCGGCATACCGGCCGCGCCGCGCCCCGGCCGCTACCGTCGGGCGGTGTGGAGACCATCTCGCCGGTCCGGGCGACGCTGAGCGAGCCTGCGGTGGCGATCCTCGTGCTCGCCGGGCTGGTCCAGGTCGACCGGGGGTATGCGGTCGACATCCTCGTCTTCTTCGGCACGGTGGTGCTCATCATCGCCGACGCGCCGCCGGGGGGGGGCGCCCGCGGGGGGCCGCCCCCCCCCCCCCCCCCCCCCCCCCCCCCCGGGCGGGGGG
>JAKDLQ010000039.1 GCA_030452775.1 Micrococcales bacterium
GGGTGCTGGCTTGGGCGCTGCTTCCGTGGTGGAAGCAGTGTCCGATGGGGGTCGAGGTGGCTGATGGGCACGGATGGTTCGGCTGGGTGGGCAGAGCAACAGCGCTAGCCCAGCAGCACCGGGCCTGCCGTACCTTCCGCGTACGCGGTCTTGATGCGGACCTGGCGCTTGATCCGGCCCAACATGGCGACCATGCCGCGCAACCGTAGTGGCGAGACCGCCTCGGCGAGGCCGAAACGCATCGGTGCATCGTCCGGGACGGCGAGCACCTCGGCGGCAGAGAGCCCGTCGAGGCCCTCGTGCAGGATGCCGGCGAAGCCTCGGGTCGTCGGTGACTCCGCCGGCGCGTCGAAGAACAGGTGGACGACCCGGTCGTCGAGCGACTCGCCGTCGCCGACCTCGACGACGAGGAAGAGCGGCGTCTGGCACTCGTCGACCCGCTCGAGTTCGTCGAGGCGCCCGGCGTAGCGTTGCGGCAGCGCGGGGAGATCGTCGCTGAACTCGAGCAGCAACTGCAGTTTGAGGTCGTTGGTGGCCTCGTGGAAGTCGCTGGCTATCTCGCTCAGAGAGTCGGGCAGCTGGGCGAGCGAGGAATCACTCATGCACTTCTCACCTTTCGATGGGGGCGCGGACCGTGTTGCCCCATTCGGTCCACGAGCCGTCGTAGTTGCGCACCGACTCGAAGCCGAGCAAGTGAGTCAGCACGAACCACGTGTGCGACGACCGCTCGCCGATCCGGCAGTAGGCCACGACGTCGTCGTCGGGCGACAGGCCCTGCTCGGTGAGGTAGATCGCCTCGAGGTCCTCGCGGGACTTGAACGAGCCGTCCTCGTTAGCGGCCAGGGCCCACGGCACCGACTTCGCGCCCGGGATGTGGCCTCCACGCAGGGCGCCCTCCTGCGGGTAGTCCGGCATGTGCAGCAACTCGCCGGAGTACTCGCCGGGCGAGCGGACATCGACCATCGGCTTGCCGAGGTGGGCCATGACGTCATCCTTGAAGGCGCGGATCGGAGCGTCGTTCCGCTGCACGACGGGGTAGTCGGCGTGGCGGGCGATCGGCACCTCACGGGTCAGCTCTCGGCCCTCGGCGATCCACTTGGCCCGGCCCCCATCGAGGAGTCGGACATCCTCGTGGCCGAAGAGGGTGAACACCCAGAGGGCGTAGGCGGCCCACCAGTTGCTCTTGTCGCCGTAGATGACGACCGTCGTGTCGCGGCCGATGCCGCGGGAGCCGGCTACCTCCGCGAAGCGGGTGCCGTCGACGTAGTCGCGGTCGATCGGGTCGTTGAGGTCCACGTGCCAGTCGATCTTGAGGGCGCCGGGGATATGACCGGTCGCGTAGAGCAGCACGTCCTCATCGGACTCGAGCAAGGCGATGCCGTCCGGATCGCCGATCGCCCCCGCCTCGATCTGATCTGCAAGCCACTGCGTCGTCACCAGCCGCTCAGGGTGGGTGTATGCCGCGATCTTACTGTTCTCGTCGGTGCTCATGTGCCAATCCTGTCACGCAGGGATCCCGCCGATAGAGTGGGCCATCGGCACCGGACGGTGGGTCGGCAGACCAGTGGCAAGGAATCCGTGAAGAGCATCCACGAGACGTACCGCGAGTTGGTGGCGATGCTGCCGGCTGCGAGTCGCCGTTTCTTGCGTCTCTTCATGGGGGCGTCGGTGCTGCTCGCCCTGCTCGACGCCGTGGCCCTCGGGGTGCTCGCAGTCACCGTGGGGCCGTTGGCCAGCGGCGGCTCGTTGCAGGTGCCTGGAACCGACCTGACCGTGTCCGGGGGCGGGCTCGTCGCGGCCCTCGTCGGGGTGTGCGCACTCATCGTGCTCAAGGGCGGGCTCTCGGTCCTCACCTACTACGCTGCCACCCGGAGGTTCGCGGGCTTCGAACGGGAGATCGGCAACCGGCTGCTCGCCGCCTACTTCGCAGCGCCGTGGACCGAACGGCTGCGACGCAACTCAGCAGACCTGGTCCGGGTCGCCGACGTCGGTGTCAGCAACACGATGAACGGCTTCGTGCTGCCCTACGTCGGGCTCGTCGGGGAGGCCTCGACCTTCGTCGTTGTGCTGCTCGTCCTCTTCGTCGCGCAGCCGCTGACCGCCGTCAGCGCCATCGCCTACCTGGGGATCGTCGGCGCCTTCCTCTATCTCTGGGTCTCGCGCCGCGCGATCCGAGCCGGCCGCGACAACCTCGAGCATTCGCACGCCATCGCCCGGCTCCTCACCGAAACCGTTGCCGCACTCAAAGAGATCACGCTGCGCAACAAGGCGGACGAGATCTCCGACGTCGCGAGCGGGATGCGGGCCAAGGCGGCCAAGGCGCGGGCCGACATCCAGTTCCTCACCCTGCTGCCACGGTATGTCCTCGAGGCGGCGCTCGTCGTCGGGTTCCTCATCGTCGGCGGGGTCGGCTACCTCACGGGCGGGCCCGCCGCCGCGGCCTCGTCGATCGCGGTCTTCGCGCTCGCCGGCTTCCGGCTGCTGCCCTCCTTGCAGCGCTTCCAGAACATCCTGTCCCAATGCCAGGCCGTCCTGCCGCAGGCGCGGCAGATCATCGCCGACATCCGCGATTTCGGGATCGAGGCGGACCGGCCGGTCCCGCATTCGACCCGTCCTGCCGGTCCCGGTCCCCGCGCAGCAGCGGCCGTGCCGTCGCCCGCGCAGTTGCGCTTCCGGGACGTGTGGTTCGCCTACCCCGGCGCGGTCGGCGATGACGGTCGGCCTGCCGACGCGGTCCGCGGTCTCGACCTGACCATCCCCGCCGGGTCCAGCGCGGCCTTCGTCGGACCGTCCGGCTCCGGCAAGTCGACCGTGGTCGACCTGCTTCTCGGGCTGATGCCCCCGTCCCGGGGGCGGGTGGAACTCGACGGGACACCGATCGATGAGCTGGACCGCTCCTGGCGCGACCGGGCCGGCTATGTGCCGCAGGACGTCGCGGTGTTCGACGGCACCGTCGGACAGAACGTCGCGCTCACCTGGCGTCAGGAGTACGACCGCGACCGAGTCTGGACCGCCCTCGGCGTGGCACAGCTCGACGGGATCGTCCGCGAGCGAGCCGGCGGGCTCGACGGCGCGGTCGGCGACCGTGGGCTCACCCTGTCGGGCGGGCAGCGGCAGCGGCTCGGGATCGCCCGAGCCCTCTACAACGACCCCTCGCTGCTCGTCCTCGACGAGGCGACGAGCGCACTCGACAACGTCACCGAGGCGGCCATCAACACGGCGATCACCGAGATGCACCTCGAACGGACGGTGGTCCTCGTCGCGCACCGGCTCTCCACCGTCCGGCACGTCGATCGGATCTTCTTCCTCGACCGGGGCCGGCTGCGGGCGCAGGGCACCTTCGACGAACTGGTCGCGACGGTCCCGGATTTCGCCGCGCAGGCAGCGCTCGCTGGGATCACCGAGGAGACCCATGGATAGGGACTCACACGCGGAACTGCTCATCCTCGTGCTGTCCGACATCACCCGGGATCCACGTGTGCGCAAGCAGGTCGACCTCTTCGCCGAGCGATTCGCCGTGACGACGTGCTCATTCGGGGCGGCGCCGGACGGCGTCGCCGAACACGTCAGCCTCGGCGCCGAGGCGCGAGGGTGGCCCAACGACCTGGGGGGCCTGGCCCTACGCAGGCACGATCACGTCTACTGGCGCCTGCCTGGGGTGAACGCGGCACGCGAAGCCCTGCGCGGCCGGTCCTTCGATGCCGTGATCGCCAACGACCTCAACACGGTGCCGCTCGCGACCACGGTGCGCAGTCGCGGCGGCTTCCACGCCGACCTGCACGAGTACGCCCCGGCCGAGAAGGACAACGAGCTGCCCTGGCGGCTTCTCGTCGCGCCCTACCAGCGGTATCTGTTGCGACGTTACGCCACGCTGGCGGCCTCGGCGACGACCGTGTCGCAGGGGATCGCCGATGCCTACCGGCGCCACTTCGGTCTGGACTGTGCGCTGGTGCCCAACGCCGCGCCCTACCAGGACCGCACGCCGGGACCGGTCCACACGCCGATGCGCGCCATCTTCACCGGCACCGCCCAGGCAGCCCGTCACATCGATCTCATGATCGAGGCGATGCGCCACGTGCCGACCGGACTGACCCTCGACCTCTACCTCATGCCGAACGAGCCCGCCTACCTCGCCTCCCTTCAGGCTGCCGCGGACCGGGTGCCGTCGGTCCGGATCCTCTCGCCGGTGCCCTTCGCCGAGCTGATGGACACGGTCGCCTCCTACGACATCGCGCTCGCCTTCCAGCGGCCCACGACGTTCAACATCAGGTATGCCGCCCCCAACAAGTTCTTCGAGGCGGTCCAGGCCCGCACCGCGGTCGTCGTCGGCCCGGCTCCCGAGCTCGAGTCGATCGTCCGCCGGCACGGATTCGGCGTCGTGACAGCCGATTTCACCGCCGAAGCCCTCGCCGAGACGCTGCGCGGACTCACCCCCGCGCGGGTGGCCACGCTCAAGGCGGCAGCCGACTCGGCGGCATACGGCCTCTCGGCGGAGCAGTCGATGGGGCCATGGGTCTCGGCCGTCGAGGCCATGATGCTCACTGCCCGCAGGTGATGGTGCGTGCGACGCTCACAGCCTGGCCAGGTCCTTACGGCAGCGGCGCTCGAAGTCCGCGAGCTCACTGATCGCGTCCTCGATGTCCTGGCGGCGCTGCTCGAGGTCGGCGCGCCGCTCGTCGATCTGGCCGAGCACGTACTCGAGCTGGGTGCGCCGACCGCGCGGGGCGTCGAAGAGGTCGATGATCGTGCGGATCTCCTCGAGGGGGAAGCCGAGTCGTTTGCCGCGCAGGATGAGAGCCAGCCGGGTGCGATCGCGCCGATGGAACACGCGGGTGGTGCCCCGGCGCTCCGGGGAGATGAGGCCGATCTCCTCGTAGTGGCGCACCGCGCGATGGGTCACCCCGAACTCATCGGCGATCTGGGCGATCGTCCACGTCGGTCCGCTTGGCATGGCTTCCATAATGCCGTATCTTTACCTTTACGTAAAGGGAAACCGCGATCGACGAGGAGCGCCGATGTTCGAACTGAGCCAGGAGCACGAGGACTTCCGCAAGGTCGTGCGCGACTTCGCCGAAGCGGAGGTCGCACCTCATATCGCCGAATGGGATCGCGCCTCACACTTCCCGACGGACCTCGTCCCCAAGATGGGAGACCTGGGCCTCTTCGGCCTCGTGGTGCCCGAGGAGTTCGGCGGTTCGGACGCGGACTTCACCAGCCTCTGCGTCGCCATCGAGGAGCTCGGACGGGTGGACCAGTCGATCGGCATCACGCTGTCTGCGGGCGTCGGTCTTGGCATCAACCCGATCCTCAGCTTCGGCAACGACGAGCAGAAGCAGCGCTTCCTGCCCGACCTCGTCGCGGGCCGGGCGCTTGCCGGCTTCGGCCTGACCGAGCCCGAGGCGGGCTCCGATGCGGGCGCGACGAGGACCCGGGCGCGCCTCACCGGCGACGAGTGGGTCATCGACGGCGCCAAGGCCTTCATCACCAACTCCGGCACCGACATCACCTCCGTCGTCACAGTCACCGCCCGCACCGGCACCAACGAGGACGGCTCGGTGCAGCTCTCGGCCATCATGGTTCCGGCCGGCACCGAGGGCTTCACGGTCGAGCCGGCATACCACAAGCTCGGCTGGCACGTCTCGGACACCCACGGCCTGACGTTCGAGGGCTGCCGTGTCCCGGCGGGCAACCTCCTCGGTGCCGAGGGGGAGGGCTTCAAGCAGTTCCTCAAGACCCTCGACGATGGGCGCATCGCGATCTCGGCGCTCGCCGTCGGTCTCGCTCAGGCGTGCCTCGAGCAGGCCACTGCGTACGCCTCGACACGCATCGCCTTCGGCAAGCCGATCGGTGTCAACCAGGGGGTCTCCTTCCAGATCTCCGACCTTGCCGTCATGGTCGAGGCCGCGCGCCTGCTCACCTACAAGGCGGCGTGGCTCAAGGACGAGCTGCATGCGGGCAGACGCTCGGTCAAGGAGGTGAAGCATGCGGCTGCCATCGCCAAGCTCTATTCGACCGAGGCCGCCGTGAGCGCCGCACGCACGGCGACGCAGGTCTTCGGTGGCAACGGCTTCATGGAGGAGTACCCGGTCGCGCGCTTCTACCGGGACGCCAAGATCCTCGAGATCGGCGAAGGCACCTCCGAGGTCCAGCGGATGCTCATCGCCCGTGGCCTCGGCCTCCCGCAGGCCTGAGAGGATAGGCCGTATGCCGCTGAGTGAGCCATCCACGTCCGGCCCCTTCGCCTCGCCTCAGGCAGGCGATGACCCGCGTGTAGCCGATGTGCGCCGTCGCCTCAACGCCGACTTCGCCGCGTCGGCCGCGCCCCCGGAGAAGGCGAGGGCCAAGCTCGAGCGGCAAGGCAAGATCTACGTCCGAGATCGGATCGAGCAGCTCTTCGACGAGGGCTCTTTCGTCGAGGACGGGCGCTACGCCAACGCCCGCGAGAAGGGGCTGCCGGCCGACGGCGTGGTCACCGGACGAGGAACGGTGGACGGACGCCCGGCGATCGTCATCGCCAACGACCCCACCGTCAAAGCGGGCTCGTGGGGGAAGCGGACGGTCGAGAAGATCATCCGGGCCACCGAGATGGCACTGCGCGAGGAGCTGCCCATCTTCTGGTTCGTCGACTCGGCCGGCGCGAGGATCACCGACCAGGTGGAGATGTTCCCAGGCCGCCGGGGCGCCGGACGGATCTTCCACAACCAGGTGGCGCTGTCGGGCAAGGTCCCGCAGATCTGCTGCCTCTTCGGGCCGAGCGCCGCCGGTGGCGCCTACATCCCGAGCTTCTGCGACCTGATCATCATGGTCGAGGGCAACGCGTCGATGTACCTCGGAAGTCCCCGCATGGCCGAGATGGTCGTGGGCGAGCGGGTCACGCTCGAGGAGATGGGCGGGGCGCGGATGCACTGCACCGTCTCGGGCGTGGGAGACCTGCTGGCGCAGGACGATCTCGAGGCGATCGAGCTGGCCAAACTCTACTTCTCCTACGTGCCGGGCAACTGGCGCGACCAGCCGCCGACCTATGTTGGCGAGGAGCCGACGGCGCCGCTCACCAAGCACACCGTGCCCGAGCGCGAGTCGGTCGGCTTCGACATCCACCATGTCATCGACGGGCTCGTCGACGACGAGTCGTTCTTCGAGCTCAAGCCGCTCTGGGCCGCTGAGCTGGTCATCGGCTTCGGCCGGATGGCCGGCGAAAGCGTCGGGATCGTGGCCAACAACTCGATGGTCAAGGGCGGTGTGCTGTTCACCGACAGCGCGGACAAGGCGTCCCGGTTCATCTGGCTCTGCGACGCCTTCAACATTCCGCTCATCTACCTGGCCGACGTGCCGGGCTTCATGATCGGCTCCGAGGTCGAGCGCGGTGGCATCATCCGGCACGGGGCCAAGATGGTCAGCGCGGTGTCCTCGGCCACGGTGCCCCAGTTCTGCATCGTCGTCCGCAAGGCGTACGGGGCCGGTCTCTACGCCATGGGCGGGCCCGGATTCGGTCCCGACGCGACGATCGCCCTGCCGACGGCCAGCATCGCCGTCATGGGGCCCGAGGCGGCCGTCAACGCGGTCTACGCGAACAAGATCGCCGAGGTCGCGCAGGCACAGGGGCCGCAGGCCCGAGACGACTTCGTCGCGGCCCGGCGCGCCGAGTACGAGGAGGACGTCGACCTCGAGCGGCTCGCTGCCGACCTCGTCCTCGACTCGATCATCGAGGCGAACGAGCTACGCGCCGACCTCCTGCGTCGCCTCGCCTATGCCGCGCGACGCGACCGGCACTTCAGTGAACGCCGCCGCGCGGTCCCGCCGGTCTGACGGCATCGTCATCCCGCTCGTCCGGATCTGGAAGGGGCAGACCCATTCTCGAGACGTTGAACGCTGTCGACCGCGACGCCGAGGCGTCGTTGCCGTGGTATCGCCGATTCGGGTTCTGGTTCCCACTCGGGGTCTATCTGCTCTCGCGGCTGTTCGTCCTCGTTGCGGCGATCGTGCTCGCCAAGGACCAGATCGCGCTGCCCGTCGGCATCCAGCACGTCCGGATCACCTACCCGATCCCGGCTGACCCGGGCTACTGGGCGGCGATGACGAACTGGGATGGCCAGTGGTATCGCATCATCGCCGAGCAGGGGTATCCCACCACGCTCCCTCGGACGGCGGGCGGCTCGGTCGACATGAACCCGTGGGCCTTCTTCCCGGTCTTCCCCCTGCTGACCAGAGCCCTGATGCAGGTCACCGGGCTGCCCTTCATCGTCGCCGGCCCGCTGCTGTCCACCGTGCTCGGGCTGCTCGCCATGTGGGCGCTCTTCCGCCTCGTCGACCGGGCCGTAGGACGTTTCGAGGCGATCGTCGCCGTGGTCGCGACCTGCTTCTACATCGCCTCGCCGGTGTTCTCGGCGTCCTACTCCGAGTCCGCTGCGTTGCTCGCCGTCCTCGCCGTCCTCATGTTGTTGCGCGCGCGGGCCTATCCCTGGGTGGTCCCCGCTCTGCTCGTCCTGTCCTTGACGCGCAACGTCGTCGTCGCCATGGTGCCGGTCATCATCGCGCACGCCGTCGTCCGGTGGCGCCAGGGCGACGAGGGCCCCCACCCGGTGCGCCTGCGCGTGGGGCTCGGCCTGCTGGCGGCCTACGCGGGCGCGCTGACCCTGCTCTGGCCGACGATCGTCGGCGTGGTCACCGGCGTCCCGGACGGCTACAGCCAGACCATGCTCGCCTGGAAGATCCAGACCAAGCTCAAGCTCTACATGTGGTGGAACCTGCTCGACGTCTACTACGGCGTCTGGGGACAGATCCTCGGCGTCCTCGGGGTCGCCGCCTTCACGTGGTTCATGCTCTCGCGGCACTCGTGGCGCTGGGGCCCGGAGATCTGGGGCTGGGCCGGCGCCTATCCCGCCTACATCATCCTCGTCACGAGCACGACCCCGAGCCGGATCCGCTACGCACTGCTTGCCTTCCCGATGACGCTCATCATCGCCTGGTTCCTCCAACTGCCCTGGTGGCGGCGCTGGCGGTGGTGGCTGCTCGGCGCAATCGCTGTCGCCGGCGCCATCCAGATGTGGTGGTGGACCGAGCACTACTTCATGATCAGCAACCTCACCGACGACCTCTACCCCTGAACCGGAATCGGGTCAATGACCCCGGGCGGAGGCGACGTCGAACCAGTCGATCCCCAGCTCACCGAGCAGTTCGCGCAGCAACGGCAGGGACAGCCCGACGACGGTGTGGTGGTCGCCCTTGATGGCCGTGACGAAGGCGCCACCGAGGCCGTCGATCGTGAAGGCACCGGCGACCCGCAGCGGCTCGCCCGTGGCGACGTAGCGTTCGACCTCCTCGTCGGAGATCTCGGCGAAGTGCACCGTCGTCGAGGCCGTCGCGCCAAGCGTTCCGCCGCCGCCTCCGTCGTCCACGTCCCGTTCGTCCCGGACCCAGTGCCCGGTGTGCAGCACGCCGGACCGCCCGCGCATCCACCGCCACCGGGCGACCGCCTCTGCCGCGTCTGCCGGCCGGCCGTGGACCTGGCCGCCGATCTCCAGGAGCGAGTCGCAGCCGATGACAACGGCCGACAACGCGGTCCGGGAGGCGACCTCCTCGCACTTGGCCCGGGCGAGGAGCAGCACGATGTCGGCGGGCCCGAGCCGTCCGTAGCGATCGAGGGAGTCGGCGACGACGAGGTCCTCGTCGATGTCACTGACGATCACCGCGGGGTCGATCCCCGCCGCGCGCAGCGTCGCGAGACGGGCCGGGGACGCCGAGGCGAGCACGAGTGTGACGTCGGCTGCCGATGCGGGCGAGTGGGGCGGCATACGACCTGCTCAGAGCTCCCCGAGGACGGCCCCGCGCAGCGTGTCGAGCCCGACGCTGCCCACATCGAGGGCGCGTCGGTGGAATGCCTTGAGGTCGAAGGCCTCACCCTCGCGAGCCCTCACCTCCTCGCGCAGCCTGAGCCAGAGCCGTTCGCCGATCTTGTAGCTCGGCGCCTGTCCGGGCCAGCCGAGGTAGCGGTTGAGCTCGAAGCGCAGGATCTTCTCATCCATGAAGCCGTATCGGGTCAGGTAGGCCCAGGCCTTGTCATAGTCCCAGGCGCCGCCACCCACCTCATCCGGTGCATCGAAACCGCAGTGGACGCCGATGTCGATGACGACGCGAGCGGCCCGAAGCGACTGTCCCGCCAGCCACCCCATTCGGTTGCCCGGGTCGTCCAGGTAGCCGAGCTCGGCCATCAGCCGCTCGGCGTAGAGGGCCCAGCCCTCGCCGTGGCCGGAGGTCCACGACTCGAGCCGGCGCCACTTGTTGAGCAAGGCCGAGCGGTACACCGTCTGCCCTACCTGGAGGTGGTGGCCCGGGACCCCCTCGTGATACACGGTCGAGAGCTCGTTCCAGGTCCTGAACTCGGTGTTGCCCTTGGGCACGCTCCACCACATCCGGCCCGGACGGGCGAAGTCGTCGCTGGGCCCGCTGTAGTAGATCACACCGGTCTGGGTCGGAGCGATGCGACACTCGATGGTCCGGACCGGCTCCGGGATGTCGAAGTGGACACCCGAGAGATCGCGGATCGCCTCATCGGCGCGCTCCTGCATCCAGGCCCGAAGCGCGTCGGTGCCGTGGAGCTGGTACTTCTCCGCGGCGTCGAGGATCTCGACGCCGCGGGCCACGTCGGCGCCGGGCTCGAGGCTCTCGGCGATGGTGGTCATCTGGGCGTGCACGCTCGCGACCTCGTGCTGCCCCCAGGTGTAGGTCTCCTCGAGATCCACCGCGGCGCCGAGAAAGTAGCGCGACTCGAGGGCGTAGCGTTCCCGCCCGCACGCGTCCGACGCGGGAGCATGGGGGAGCAACTCGCGCTCCAGCCAGTCGGCCATCTCCGAGTATGCCGCCGACGCCGCCTGCGCAGCGTCGGCGAGGTCGGCCTGGACCCGGCCATCGAGCGGTGCGCCTCCTCGCGATGCCTCGGCGACGAGCCGGGCGAAGTAGCCGCCCTCGGCGGCCAGGTCCCGGGACTGCTGCGCGCAGGCGGTGACCTGCCGCCGCGGAGCGGCCAGGCCGCGCCCGCGTGCCGCGAGGAGGGCGCGTTGGTACTGACCCATGGCCGAAGGGATCTTCGACATGCGGACGGCGAACGTGTGCCACTGAGGGTCGGTATCGGTCGGCATGAGGTCGAAGATGTCCCTGAGCCGCTGCAGCGGTGACGCGATCACGTTGAGCGACATCTCGTCGAGGCCTGCCGTGTAGTGCTCCTCGGCGAGGTGCAACTGCTCGCTCATCGCGGCGATCGTCACGGCGTCGACCTCGTCGGTGGGGCTTGCCGCCGCGAGCTCGGCCAGGGTGTCCCTGCGCAGCGTGCTGTGATCGGCGAGCCCGGCGGGCGACAGGTCATCGAGGTCCGCATCGCGTCCCGGGACGCCGAGGGTGGTCGCGGCGATCGGGCTGAGATCGATCATGGCATCGAAGTAGCGATCGGCGATGCGATCGGCGTCGGTCTGCCGACGCGGGGTCGGTCCTGCGGCCTGGGTCACCCGTCGAACGTATCTCACAGCCAGGAGCACCGGCGGGAGGATTGCTCTCGGACGAATCGGCCTGGACCCGCACGTATCGGGTCGGGGGAAGACACAGAACGGCGACGATCGTCCGGTGAACGGCCCGCAGCGAGGCGGCGGAAGATACGGTGAGGCCCAGCCGCTGCTCGAGCACCGGGATGTCACCGGGACGCGCAGTCGCGAGAGCGGATCGACAGGACGATCGACAGGACGATCGACAGGACCAGGAGGAACATGATGCAGATTCGTCGTGGAGCAGCGGGCCTCGCCGGGGCCGCCGCGCTGGCGATGGTCGTCTCGGCGTGCGGCGCCGGCAACACCAGCGAGGGCGGAAGCAGCGGCACGGAAGGGGCCGGCGGCAGCTCCGGGTCGCTCATCGTCGGGACGACCGACAAGGTCGTGTCGATCGATCCGGCCGCGGCCTATGACAACGGCTCGATGCAGGTGCAGACGCAGGTCTACCAATACCTGCTCAACTTCCCGGAGGGCGAGACGACGCCACAGCCGGACGCCGCGGAGAAGTGCGAGTTCACGACCCCGAAGGAATACACCTGCACGATGAAGGACGGGCTGAAGTTCGCGAACGGCAACCCGCTCACCGCCAAGAGCGTCGAGTACTCCTTCAAGCGCATCGTCAAGATCAACGATCCCAACGGCCCCGCATCGCTACTCGGCAACATGGTTTCGGTCAAGGCCCCGGACGACAAGACCGTCGTGTTCACCCTCAAGCTGGGCAACGATCAGACGTGGCCCCAGATCCTCGTCACGTCAGCCGGACCGATCGTCGACGAGAAGACCTATCCAGCGGACAAGGCACTCTCGGACGCCGACGCGGTCAAGGCGCAGGGCTTCTCCGGCCCCTACACGATCGGGACCTACCAGAAGAACCAGATCGCGCAGTACAAGGCCAACCCGGACTACAACGGCGCCTTCAACAAGCCGAAGGTGGACCAGGTGACGATGAAGTACTACACGTCCCCGGACAACCTCAAGCTCGACATCCAGAACAAGCAGATCGACGTCGCGTGGCGCTCGCTCACCCCGACCGACATCGAGTCACTCGGCAACGTGGACGGGATCACCGTCTACACCGGTGCCGGCGGGGAGCTGCGCTACCTGGTCTTCAACCTCAAGACGATGCCCGGCGGCACCGACGCGAAGAAGCTCGCGGTCCGTCAGGCGATGGCCTCGAGCATCGACCGCGACGACCTGTCGACCAGGGTCTACAAGGGGACCTACAAGCCGTCCTACTCCCAGGTCCCGCCGGGACTGCCGGGCGCCAACGAGGCCTTCAAGGACCTCTACGGTGCCAAGCCGAACGTCGACGAGGCGAAGAAGTTCCTCAGCGACGCGGGCGTCTCGACACCGGTCGCGCTACAGATCCAGTACAACCCGGACCATTACGGGAGCAGCTCGGACCAGGAGTACAACGAGATCAAGCGTCAGCTCGAGGCCACGAAGCTGTTCACGGTCAAGCTCCAGTCGTCCGAGTGGACGACGTACAACACCGAGCGCGTCAAGGACTCCTACCCGATCTACCAGCTCGGGTGGTTCCCGGACTTCCCGGATGCGGACAACTATCTGAGCCCGTTCTTCGGTCCGAACAACTTCCTCCAGTCGCACTACTCCAACGCCGATATGAACAAGTTGCTCTCCGCCGAGGTGACCGAACCCGACCAGGCCAAGCGCGAGGCGCTGCTCGGCGAGATCCAGGACAAGGTCGCCAAGGAGGTGCCGACCCTGCCGATGCTCTACGGCGCGCAGGTCGCGGTCGCGAAGAATGACGTCAAGGGCGTTGACCAGACCCTCGACGCGGCCTTCAAGTTCCGTTTCACCTCACTGTCGAAGTAGTCCCACGGCATGCCGGGTGGGCCGGCAGCTGGCCTAGCGCCCCGCTGCCGGCCCGGCCCCGTGGCCGGCGCAAGGTGCGCCT
>JAKDLQ010000313.1 GCA_030452775.1 Micrococcales bacterium
CAAGGACGCCGCCTCATGCAGCAACTCCTCAACGGCCTGTTCATCGGCTCCATCTATGCGCTCTTTGCGATCGGCTTCACCCTGGTCTTCGGGATCCTCGACCGGCTGAACCTCGCACACCCCTCGGTCTTCGCTGCTGCTGCGTTCATCGGGATCGAGCTGGTCGCGGACGGTGGACTGTCGATCTGGGTGGCGTTGCCGATCGTCATGGTCGTCGGCGCGATCCTCGGCCTGATCATCGAACGGCTGGCCTTCCGGCCCTTGAAGAACCGGCCGGATGCCCCCCTCGCCGGCCTGATCTCATCGATCGCGCTCGCCGGCATGTTCATCGCCCTGCTCCAATGGCGCTACGGCCCGGCAACCCGACGATTCCCTGCCGGATCCTTCCCGGATCAGCCCATTGCGGTCATGGGGATGACCGTGACGATGCTTCAGATCGCGATCCTCGTCATCTCCATCGTCCTCATGGTGGGCCTGACCTGGTTGGTCGCGCGGTCCCGCCTCGGTCGTGGCATGCGGGCCGTCGCCGAGAACCCCACCGCAGCACGGGTTCTGGGAATCAACGTCGACCGGATCACGTCGATCACGTTCGCCATCTCCTCGGCGCTCGGGGCGGTCGCCGGGGCGCTCTTTGCGCTCAACGTCAACTCGGCCCAGCTCGGCATGGGCTCGGCCATCGAGCTCAAGGGTCTGGCGGTCATCATCGTCGGCGGGATGGGCTCGCTACCCGGCGCGCTCGTCGGAGGCCTGCTCCTCGGGCTTGCCGAAGTCTTCGCCGTGCAGTACATCGGCTCGTCGTGGCGTGATCTCATCGCCTTCGGCCTGCTCTTCGTCATCCTCCTGGTGCGTCCCCAAGGCCTCTTCCGCAGTCGCCAGGTGCGGGACGTCTGATGCTCACCGACTCCACCTTGACCTTCCTCGCCCTCGGTGCGATCTTCGCGTACTCCTTCTACGCCGTCCTGGTCGCGGGAGCGCTGAGCCTCGGCCAGGCCGGCTTCGCGTCCCTGGCTGCCTTCAGCGGGGTGACGCTCGCTCCGGGCCCCGAGGACATCGGTGACCTTCCGGCGCTGCTCGTCGCCATCGCCATCGGCATGCTCATCGGGGCGGTCGCGGCGGTCGTCCTCGGCCTGCCCACGATGCACCTGCGCGGGGTGTTCCTCGCTATCGCGACCCTGGCGTTCGCTGAAGCAGTGCGCATCCTGCTGCTCAACCAAGAGTGGACAGGCGGCGCCCAGGGCACCTCCGTGCCGAAGATCCTCACACCCGGTCTGGCCTGGGTCTTCCTTATGATCGTGGCCTACTGGTTCGCCCGGATGGGGCGGTCCCGCTATGGGCGCGCCCTGGAGGCGATCCGTGAGGACGAGCTCGCCGCCCGGGCGATGGGGATCGACGTCGGCCGGCACCGGCTGTCAGCCTTCGTCACCGCCGGAGCGGTCGCCGGGCTGTACGGCGTGCTCTGGGCCTTTTACGTGCGCCTCATCGCTCCCGACGACTTCGGCTTCGGCGCGGCGATCGACGGCCTGGTCGCGGTCATCGTCGGGGGCTCCACCATGTTCGTCGGGCCGTTGCTCGGCAGTGGCTTCCAGACCCCCGTTCCCGAGGTGATGCGCACCATCGGGCTGGAGGCCGGCTGGATCCGCCCGTTCCTGTCCAGCGCGCTCCTGCTCGTGATCATCCTCTTCCTCCCCGGGGGGCTGGCCAGCCTGATCCCTCGCCGGCGGCGCCTCACGCAGCCTCTCGCGGACACGCCGGGGCTGCAGCGACAGGGCCACCCCGATGCCGGTGAGCCGATCGCGAGGCTGCGCGGCATCGGCAAAGAGTACGGCGGGGTGCACGCGGTGCAAGGCGTCGACCTCGAGCTGCGCAGCGGGGACGTGCTCGGACTCATCGGTCCTAACGGCGCCGGCAAGACCACCCTGGTCAATATGATCAGCGGGTTCATCCCGCCCACCTCTGGTCACGCCGAGGTATTCGGGACCGAGGTGGGCACGGTGCCGGTCCACCGCAT